>JBBSFO010000424.1:0-4996 GCA_038238655.1 Thermomicrobiales bacterium
GGACACGGGAAGTATACCAGAAAGACCTCACTCCCAGCCCCTCTCCATCGCGATGGAGAGGGGCTGGGAGTGAGGTCTTTCTGGTATACTTCCCGTGTCCGGTTTGCCGGACACCGAAACGGCGCAACGCGGGCGCATAGGTGCGTCGCGGATCGCCGCTTTTTCGAGTGAACGCAACGCGCAAGAACGGAAACTATGACAGACCAGCGGCACATCCGCAACTTCAGCATCATCGCGCACATTGACCACGGCAAGTCCACGCTGGCGGATCGCCTGCTGGAAGTGACGCACACGATTGAAAAGCGTGAAATGATGGCGCAAGTCCTCGACTCGATGGATTTGGAGCGCGAGAAGGGCATCACGATCAAGGCGCGCGCCGTCCGTATGCGCTACTTCGCCAAGAACGGCGAGGAATATGAACTGAACCTGATTGACACTCCCGGTCATGTGGACTTCGCCTACGAGGTTAGCCGCTCGCTCGCCGCCTGCGAGGGTGCCCTGCTTGTCGTGGACGCCGCGCAGGGCATCGAGGCACAGACGATGGCGAATGTGTACCTCGCCCTCGAACATGACCTCGCCATCGTCGGCGTGATCAACAAGATTGATCTGCCTGCCGCGCAGCCGGAGAAGGTCGCGCTGGAAGTGCAGAACTTCATCGGCCTCGTAGACGAGGAGATCGTCCTCGCCTCCGCGAAGGCTGGGACCGGCGTGCCGGAAATCCTCGAAGCGATCGTCCGCTTCATCCCGCCCCCCGGTGGCGACCGCGACCAGCCCGTTCGCGCCCTGATTTTCGACTCCCACTACGACGCCTACAAGGGCGTGATCGCCTATTTGAAGATCGTGGACGGCACGCTGAAGAACGGCGACCGCATCCGTGTGATGTCGAATGGCGTCGAGAGCGAGATGATCGAGATCGGCGTTTTCCGGCCCAACATGACGCCCGTTTCCGAACTGGCGGCGGGCGAAGTGGGGTATGTCGCGACGGGCCTGAAGATTGTGCGCGATTGCCCGGTCGGCGATACGATAACCACCGCCGTGAACCCATCACACGACCAACTGCCCGGCTACCGCCCCGCCAAGCCAATGGTTTTCGCGGGCTTTTATCCTGTAGACTCGGATGACTACCCGCTCTTGCGGGACGCGCTGGAACGGCTGAAACTGAACGATTCGTCGCTCGTCTACGAGCCGGAATCGTCCGCCGCACTCGGCTTCGGTTTTCGCTGCGGGTTCCTGGGACTTCTGCACATGGAGATCATCCAGGAGCGGTTGGAGCGCGAGTACAGCATTGATTTGCTCGCTACCGCACCGAGCGTCGAGTATCAGGTGCAACTGACGAACGGCACGACGCAACTGATTGACAACCCCTCTGAGTTGCCGACCGTGGACAAGATCGCGGAGATTCGCGAGCCGCTGATGAATATCTCGGTGATCGTCCCCGCCCGCTTTATCGGCGCGATCATGGACCTCGTCACGACGCGGCGCGGCACCTTCGGCAAAATGGAGTATCTGGACGAGCAGCGCGTTTTGCTGACCTACCGGATGCCACTCGGCGAACTGATCGTGGACTTCTACGACCAACTGAAGTCCCGCACACAAGGTTACGCCTCGCTCGACTACCAGTTCGCCGAGTACGAACCCGCCGACCTCGTGAAATTGGACGTGCTCGTCAACGCGCAGTCCGTAGACGCCCTTTCGATGATTACGCACCGCGAGTTCGCCCAGAGCAAAGGCCGCGCCCTCGTCGAAACGTTGCGCAAATTGATCCCCCGCCAGATGTTCGACGTGCCGATTCAGGCGAGTATCGGCACCCGGATCGTCGCGCGCGAAACGATCAAGGCGCTGCGCAAGAACGTCACGGCGAAGTGCTACGGCGGCGACATCACGCGCAAGCGCAAACTGCTCGAGAAGCAGAAAGAGGGCAAGGCGCGTATGAAGATGGTCGGCAGCGTCGAAATTCCTCAGGAAGCCTTCATGGCCGTCCTCTCACTGGACCGCGATTTGGAAACGGCGGGCCGCTGACGTTTCGCGCCGGAGAGCCATCACTGGTGGCGCCGGGTGGTACGATTGCGCTATCGTGAACCGGATACGAGTTGGTTTCAATACTGCCAAGACGCCAAGAACGCCAAAGCGAAGGAGCGTATCTACCTTACGCGATCGGGCAAGCGCATCGCCGCGATCGTCCCCATCGAGGATGTCGAAGCGATCGAGAAGATCGAGGACTGCATTGATCGAAGGGCGCTGAAGCGTGCGGAGATGGCCGTGAAGGGGACGGTCCCCTTGGAAAACGTGAAAGCGGACCTCGGGATCGAATAGATGGCATATGCGGTCAAATTTTCCACCGCCGCGAGACGTCAGTTTCGCAAGTTGCCGCGCCCCGTTCGGGCGATGGTGAAGCCGGAGATTGACGCACTCGCGAGCGATCCACGCCCGCACGGCGTCGAGACGATGAGCGGTGAGGAAAACGCCTATCGCGTGCGCGTCGGCGATTATCATGAGATTCACCACGCCGTCTTGATCTTTGGCATCGTCCGCGTCAGCCACTGCCGCAGGGTCTATCGGTAGCGGTCGGGACCAATGGGCTGTCCCGTTAGCGCAACGCGACCAGCACCTCGGCGGGCGAGCCATCGCCCCGGACGACGGCCTCGATACCGGGCAAAAAGAGGTCCATGGTGGCGACGTTGAGCGCGAACAACTGCTGGACCATCGCCATGCTCAAGCGGTCGCCCTCGACATCCACGGAGGTCTTGTAGCGGACTTCGCCGTCGTCGTAGTCCATCTCGAAGTTTCCAATCGTCATCGCGTAGTTCACGCGGGTCAGAAATTCGGCGACCGCCGGTCGTCGCTCGGCGGGGACATCCTCGGTCATCACCGAATAGACGATCAGTTGCGCGTCGCGCTCGCGGGCGTGAAGGTAGCACACCCAGACGCCATTCGCGCCCATCCAATCGGTCGTGAGGACATCGGTGCCCGCGAGGCGCGTGAAAAGCAATGATTCGGCATTCAACGCCGCAATCGCTGTCGCGAGGATCACACCCTGTTGGTCCATCGCCTCCACATCGGGCCTGCTCATGGGCCTGCCGCTGCGGCGAGGCGCAGGCGCTCGGTCTGAAGCAGCGCGACGATTTTTGCTTTCGCCGATCCGCCAACCGCCCATGCATCAACTTCTTCCGCAAGCGCCATATAGTCGGCGACACGGTTGTTGAGGTCGGCATAGACCGCCCCGCGATGTGCCGATCCGGTGCCATAGACGCTCTCGTACCAATCAGAGGCTTCGTCGAGTTTCTTCTGGTGACGTTCCGCATACTTCTTGGAATGGAACGCCTTCTGAACCTTGGTGAGCGGCTTGAGCGGTCGCGCCAGGGCGGCCTTCGCGATGGCCTGCGGGATGCCGAGATCGCCGGCCAGGGTCGCAGCATCCGGTGTCGGCGCCTCTCCTGCCTTGACCCGGGCGACACGGAACCACTGCTCGGCGTGGCGCGACTCGTGATAGACGGTATCGGCCATTTCGCCAACGTCGGCGTCGCTCATCGGCGCGTCGAGCCCCTGCGACCCGATGGACAATGTCCACGTCGTGAAGTCAAACGAGGCCGAATCGAACCGCGAGCCGGCGTCGGCCGCCGAGGCTACCTCCGGGACGTGTGTCTTCGCGAGTTCGGCGTTGACATACTTCGTCACTTTGGCGATTTTTTCGGCCTCCGTCAGCGGGTCCCACTGCTTGATGCTTCCGAGTGGGTTCCTGGCGCCCGTAACGCGCGCTTTCACCTTGTCCCCGAACGCACTGACCGCGCTTTCTTTCTTCAGGCCGGTGTCGGTGTGGTCGCGCTGGACAACCGGGCCATGCGGCATACTGCGGGCAATCGGGTCGGCCTTTAATTGCACCGGCCGAATCGTCCCCAACGCGCTGCTGCCCATCGCATCCGCTTCCCGCTCCAGGGATGCATCGTCGTTGACCGGGACGCCGTCAACCTGCATCGTCGGCGCAACGCGACCCTGCCGCTGCTGCACGACATGCCAGGCCTCATGCGGCAGGTGCCGTTCCTGCCCCGGCCCGACATGGATCTCCGTGCCCTGCGCGTACGCGGACGCCTGCACCTCGGCCGGTTTCGTGGAGTTGTAGTGGACGCGCACGTCGTCCAGTGGGACGCCGGAAAGCGCCTCGACGCCCTCTTTTAGGGCATCAGGCAGCCCGGTGGTGTTCTTTCGCTGCACCGGGGGCCGGCCGAATACATTCGGCGCCACCCCCGCCATGCCTGTCCCAGCTTGCTTCACCGATATTCGCGCCTGGACGACGCCCGTGACCGCCTCGGCGTTCGAAGCCTCGGCGGGCGCGTCCGGGTGGAAGAGGGGGATCGGGGCAAAGGGATGCTGCGCGACAGCGAGATCGTGTGAGGCGGGCGCTCCAACATCGAGCGATGCGCTGCCTGGCGTGGATATCTTCTCGGCCACCGGCGGATCGAACGGCTTGTGAGGTCGTCGCTGCGACGCCGCGAAGGATGTCATCGTTCACTCCTTCTCACCCGAGGCGAGCAGTGCCGCCCGACGACCCCGATGTATCGGTCGCGGGGCGCACGTTGCTATTCATCAGAACCCTTGCGAGCGATTATACAGTATTTTTCGCCGCAATTGCCCATTTTTCGAAAAACTGCTCCGCAGTTGCCCGACCCTTGAACCTGCGGTTGTACGCACGAACACCAACCGCTCATACGAAGGCAAGCCACCTATGAAAAGGTCGACATAACCTGTTATCTGGAAATATGACCGACGATTGTGAGAGCCACAGGAGATTGATCTTCCATTTGGAATGCCACTGCTATACTTCTGAAGGCGGTTCGCGAACCGTTCCTACACCATACTGACTGCCGACTACTGGATACGGACTACTGGAGACTCGATTGGACATCGCAGCGACGCCGCTCCCGAAGGCGGATATTCTCATCGTTGGCCTGGGGCCGGGGGACCGGGGCAGCATCACGCAGGACGCCTTCAAGGCGCTGCA
>JBBSFO010000425.1:0-4989 GCA_038238655.1 Thermomicrobiales bacterium
AGCGGCGCCCGTGCCGGGAATTCGCTGCGGAAGGATGGAGCAATGGTCAACGAACGGAAAATTGTCATCAGTGAGGGTTCGATCGCGATTGGGAGCGATGGCGAATCGTGCGGGCGCGTCGCGATGGTGGGCGCGAAATACCTTGTCATTGTCGAGGGCCTTTTCGGGCAGCACGAGCGCTACCTGCCGATTGATCTCGTCGCTTGGGCTGATGCAGAGTATATCCATCTCTCCCATACGCGTGCCAACGCGCTGGCGTTGGCGCTCGACGAGCTGCCCACAGACGAACTGATCTTCGGGATTGCCAACCCAATTCCCGCTGCAGAACGGGAGGCGGTGGGTCTACCCGTGCCGCCGCGCCGTGACTTTGGCTTGGGCGACGCGCCGTCCCCACAATCCGCACACACCGATGCGGATGGATTCGACAGGGAAAGGGGGTGAGGAAGATGGCGAAGAAGAAGAACAAGAAGGGCAAGAAGTAGCCAATCAAGAGCCGCGCGTGACTGCTCCCGCAAACGCGCGGATTTCATCTACGAATACCGGTTCTCACAGGTATCGAGCCTGTTGATAAAGTTGTACGCGGACCTGAATTAGGTGTTAGCACATCCGAACGGCCACGAAATGGTCATATCGTGGCCTGATGCCGACATTTCGTCCGCATGCTTGACTGAGCCCCTATACTAAGTAGAGTGAACCCTTAGGGAGTATGTGACGTTCCTCGCGCTGTTGGGTCGGTGGCCGCGGGCTCGGTCTGAACCTCCCTGGTGAGGGTGCCATGTCGGCGTGCCACGAAGAGGAGAGATGCTATGGCTCGGTTCTCGCGTCGTTCGTTCGTCGTTGGTACGGGGGCTGCGCTCGCCACGTCAACTTCCCTGCTCGCCGCACCGCAGTCCGCCGACCCGACTCCCGCAGTGCTCGTGCCAGCGACCGACCCTGAGCCCTACAAGTTCAGCCTCGTCGGGGCGGCCGACTCCGCGATCACGGGTGGGCTCGTCCACCGGGCGAACAAGGCGGCCTTCCCGATCCTGCGCGGTGTGGCCGCCTTCACCCTGCAACTCGACCCGCACGCGATCCGCCAGCCGCACCTGCACACCAACGCCAACGAGATCAGCTACATCGTCTCCGGGAAGGCGCAGGTTGGGCTGATCGGCCCGGGCGGCGAGAAGCACCTGTTCGATCTCGCGCCGGGTGAGATAGCATTCCAGCCCGCCGGGTGGCCCCACTGGTTGGAGAATACGGGGGACGCGCCGATGCTCGCGGTCTTCATGTACTCGCACGAACAGCCGGAGACAATTGATATGCCTGACGTGATTCCGGGCCTGCCGAAGCAGGGCTATTAGGGGCGTTGCTTAAAGGAGCGGCGGATCAGCAGATCCGTCGCTTCTCGCATCCATCGGTCGTCTCGAAAAGGGCGAGGTTGTTGATAACCGCGAGGCGTGAGCAGTAGCATTTTCTCCCTCTATCAGCCGAGGAGGTGCGCTATGCTCGGTCTGCCGAAGACCCGTGATCTCGACCGGCCCGTCCTGATCGCCATCGAGTCCGCCGTACCGAAGGATCACTTCTATCAGCACCTCCATCGCGTCCTCGATCTCTCCTTCGTGCGCGATCTCGCCGTCGATCGCTACGCCAGCGGCGGTCGCCCCTCCATCGCCCCGATCGTCTTCTTCAAGCTCGAGTTGATGATGTTTTTCGAGGTTCATCGCCACCGGGCAGAACCTGAAGCGCCTACTGAGCGCGGAGGGGTGGGGACGGCGACCCTGGCGAGACGGAGCGGTCGGTTTCGCCAATCTGAGCCCGCAAACCCGCCGCACGCCGACCTGAGAGGCGATTACCCGACGCTTTTACGAACAATCATCGGGGGATTCGCCATGAACCCTGCGGGCTGATCCATTCACTACCGACTTTTTCACCACCCTTTATCGCTGCGGGAACCGGTATCCGCGTTTTGGTAATTGCACTGCGCGGTGTAGCACACCGCAGTAAGATGGGTCTATGAAGAATGAGCCGCGCCGCCCGAATCCCGATGAACTGCTCGCGCGGATACGGGAACGGGAGCAGTTGCCCTATCATGCGAACGGGCGGGGCGATCTGCGCCTCTATCTCGGCGCTGCGCCGGGGGTGGGGAAGACGTACGCGATGTTGGAGGAGGCGCACCGGCTGGCGGCGCAGGGCGTGGACATCGTCGTCGGCTTCGTCGAGACGCACGGGCGCGCTGGGACGGAAGCGCTGGTCGGCGGGCTGGCGATCCTCCCGCGCAAGGCGATCATCTACAAGGGAGTGACGGTCGAGGAGATGGACACGGAGGCGATCCTCGCGCGCCACCCGCGCGTCGCTCTCGTGGACGAACTGGCGCACACCAACGCGCCCGGTTCGCCGCGCGCCAAGCGCTACGAGGATGTGCAACTCCTGCTCGCCGCCGGCATCAATGTCATCGCCACACTGAACATTCAGCATCTCGAAAGCCTCCATGATGTCGTGGCGGGCATTACCGGCGTCCGACAGCGCGAGACAATCCCCGACGGCGTGCTCGATGCCGCCAGCGAGGTGCAGTTGGTGGACGTGCCGCCCGATGTTTTGCAGGAACGGCTGCGACAGGGCGACATCTATCCCCCGGAGCGCGCGACGCAGGCACTGGACAACTTTTTCCGCACCGGCAACCTCACCGCACTGCGGGAACTCGCCCTGCGGCGCGTTGCGGCGGGCGTGGATGCCAAACTCGAAACCTACATGGACGACCACGCGATCACCGAACCGTGGCAGGCGACGGAGCGGGTGATGGTCTGTGTGGATCACCGCCCGGTAGGGGAAACGCTGATTCGGCACGCATGGCGGCTCGTTCGGGGTTTGAAGGCGGAGTTCATGGTCGTCACCGTCCGAACCGCCGATTTGACGCCGGAAAAGCAGGCGAACCTCCAGAAAGCGCTCGACCTCGCTGAGGACCTCGGTGCGACCGTCGTCACCCTTGAAGGGCGCGACATCGCCGAGACTCTCGCTACCTTCGCCCGCGAGCAGCGCGTGACGCAACTGGTGATCGGCCATCCACAGAAAAACCGCTGGGAAGAGCTGACGCGCGGCAGCACCGTCAATCGCATCCTGCGCCTTTGCCGCAGCGTGGACATCCTCGTCGTCGCCGATCAATGATCCTGCGAACGGCTTCACCGCTCCATTTTCCACGCCACGTGCGGCGACGAATAGGTTGATGCGCGAATCGCGCCGCCATCTTTATGCTTTCTTTATACGTCGCGTGCTATCGTCATTTTTGTGCCGGTTCAATGAAACTGGCGCAGGTGGCGGTGTTCGTATACGCGTTGTACTACCACTGGGCCGCATAGTGTGGAGGCAATTTCACGCTTTATGCCAGCGAATGAACCGGAAGTGGCGTCGAATGATGCCATGCCCGCGAAGGAACCGATAAGCGGGGCGCAGGCGCCGGACGTCTTCGCCGACATCGAACGCGATCCGCGAGACGGCGCGCGCCCCGCCATCGGGCGACGCACGGCGATGCCCGCGATTGACTGGCGCGAGGAGCGCCGCAGCGCCTTGCCCGGCAACCGGTACGTGCGCGTTCTGCGTTCGGCGGACCGGGGCTTCACGGAGGTTGGCCCCTCCACCCTGCGCGCGGGCGAGGGCGTGACCGCTCCCCGGACGGGCGCAGGGCGCGTGATGACCGGCATCAAGCGCGCCTTGATCGGGCGTCCGATCGCCAGCGAGCACGCAATCCACGAGCGCTTGACCAAGGTCAAGGCGCTCGCGGTGCTCTCCTCCGACGCGCTCTCCTCCGTCGCCTATGCCACCGAACAAACGCTGGGCATTCTCGTGCTCGCCGGTGCTGCAGCGTTCGGCTACGTCCTGCCGATCTCCTTCGCGATCGTCGCCCTGCTCGCGATTGTCGCGATCTCGTACCGGCAGACGATCTACGCGTACCCGAGCGGCGGCGGCTCATACATCGTCGCCAAAGACAACCTCGGTACGCTCCCCGGTCTCGTCGCGGCGGGGTCGCTGCTGATTGACTACATCCTCACCGTCTCGGTCAGCGTCTCGGCGGGCGTCCTCGCGGTCGTTTCCGCCTTCCCTTCCACCGCCGCCTATACCGTCCCGATCGGTGTCCTTTTTATCCTGCTGATCATGCTCGGTAATCTGCGCGGCGTGCGGGAAAGCGGCACGATTTTCGCGATTCCGACCTACATCTTCGTCGTCGGCACGCTAGCGTTGATCGCCGTCGGGCTGGCGCGCGTCCTCACCGGCGACCCCGCAGCGACCTCGACCCCGCGCGACGCGTTGCAGGCATCGGAGGGGATCGGCCTTTTTCTCGTCTTGCGCGCCTTCACCTCCGGCTGTACCGCGTTGACCGGCGTCGAAGCGATCTCGAATGGCATCCCCGCCTTTCGGAAGCCGGAATCGAAGAATGCCGCGACGACACTCATCGTCATGGTCACATTGCTGGCGACGATGTTCGTGGGTATCTCGTTCCTCGCCCACCGCTACGGTATCACCCCGCGCGACAATGACTCGGTCATCTCGCAGATCGCGGAGCATGTTTTCGGTGGCCGGAACGTGGCCTACTTCATCATCCAACTCGCCACCACACTGATCCTCGTCCTCGCGGCGAACACGAGCTACGCGGACTTCCCCCGGCTCGGCTCGATCCTCGCGCGGGACGGCTTTCTGCCCAAGCAGTTCCAGTTTCGCGGCGACCGCCTCGCGTTTACGACGGGTATTGTCGTCCTCACCGTTCTCTCCGCCGCCCTGTATGTCATCTTTGGCGGGCAGACCGACCGGCTGATCCCCCTGTATGCGGTCGGCGTCTTCGTCTCGTTTACCCTGTCGCAGGCGGGCATGGTGCGTCACTGGATGCGCACGCCGGGCAAGCACGGTCGCAATATGCTGATTAACGGCGTCGGGGCGGTGGCGACCGGGATCGTCGCGGTCCTCTTCGCCTACACGAAATTCCTCTACGGTGCGTGGCTCGTGATTATCATTATCCCGATC
>JBBSFO010000426.1:0-4977 GCA_038238655.1 Thermomicrobiales bacterium
ACACCGATTGGTGACGGGAGTGAGTTGGTGGGAAGCGAAGACAGACATCATCCGCCATGCCGTGCGCTCCTATTTGACCAATCCTCGCTATACCCTGACCTCAACTGCGTAACTCCTAATATGCTCTCCGTGGTGCCCAATTGTTGGTAAGTGCCACGATGTTTGTGTTGAGTTCACCACTTCCCACGCCGAGGAACGGAAGGGACCGGGGGTTAGGTTCCCAGCCCCGCCACAACATCCGGCACGTCCGCCAACGCGCGCACGATAGGGTATTCGGCATCATGTTCGCGGCCACGGCGATCTATGAGGACACCGTGTATGCCGACTGCCCGCGCCCCGGCGACATCGGCGACAGCGTTATCGCCGATCTGCACGCATTCCTCGGGTTGCGCGCCGAACCAGTGGAGCGCGTAATCGTAGATCGCGCGATGGGGCTTCGACGCGCCGACGCGGGCGGAGGTGACGATGTGCTCGAAATAGCCGGTGATGCCGAGACCGTCGCAGAGATCGGGCAGGTTCCACGACCAGTTGGAGATGATGCCGAGCCGGTAGCCCGCGTTTCGCAACGTTTCCAGCGTCGGGATGGCATCGGGGAAGAGATGGAAGTGCGCGGGCGTCTCGAACTCGTCTTGCAAGTGTTCGAGGATCGTCCGCATCTGCGCATCCATCGGCGCACCGGCGCGGCGGAGGATTTCGCCGTTGATCTCCTGGTAATAGCGCTGATCCGCTTCCTCCGTCGCCTCATAGGTCATGCGCGACTCGTCCGCGTCGAGTGCACCGAAGACCGCACGCGTCGCGGCGACCAGCGCGTCGTGCTCCACATGAATGCCGTGCCGCGCGCAAGCATTGACGTACAACGTCTCCCACGATGGGAGGATCGTCGTCAGCGTATCGCCCATATCGAAAAAGACGACCCGGATGCTCATGTCGCGTCATATCCCCCGAGAACGAGAATGAGCAGGAGCAACTGCTGGAGACCCTTGGGGATCGTCGCGATGCGGATGAACTCCTCCAGGCGGTGCGCGTTGCCACCTTCCGCGATGCCGATGCAGACGGCGGGGATGCCGAGACCGATTGGTACATTGGCGTCTGTGCTGCTCGCGTCGAGCGTCGGTGCGATGCCGAGGGCGCGCAGCGTCTCCATACAGGTGCGCACAATCGGCGCGTCGGCGGGGAGGTCCCCGGCGGGTCGGTCGCCGAGGATTTCCGCCGTTACCTGCACATCCGCGATGTGAACGCCCCGGACGGTGCGCTCAACCAACCCGGCGAGCCGTTCGAGGTTCGCCTGCGAGATCGAGCGGAGGTCCACGAGCGTCGAGGCGGTCGGTGCGATGGTATTGACGGAAACACCGCCCTCGATTGTGCCAACGGAAAGCGACGTTTTCGGCGTGGAGGGGATCGGCAGGGCGACGAGATCGGTAATCAACTTGGCGAGGACATGGATCGCATTTGGGCGACCGTAGTTGCCCCACGAATGGCCCCCCGGCCCCTGGACACTGATCCGGTAGCGGCGGCTGCCGACCGCGCGATGCGTCACGCGGCCGAGGTTGTGCCCCTCGACGGCGACAACCGCGCCGAGATGGTCGCGATAGGTGCGTACCACCTCACGCATCCCGCGCAGATCGCCCAACCCTTCCTCACCGACATCCGCGACGAAGAGGAGATCACCCGCTGTCGTCAGATCGAGCGTCGTTAGCAGACGGGCGGCAGCGAGCATCGCCGCGACGCCGAGGCTGTTGTCGCCGACACCGGGGCCGGCGATCCGTTCCGTTGTCCGGCGCACGGTGAGATTGGTATCAGCGGAAAAGACGGTGTCAGTATGCGCGGCGATCATCACCGCCGGGCCGTTGCCGCTGCCCGGTCGCCGCCCGATAACATTGCCGACGCCGTCCGTATGCACATCCGCGAGGCCGATAGCGTGCATTTCTTGCGCGACAAACGCGGCCCGCTCTACTTCCACACCCGTCGGGGCGGGAATCTGCGCGATGCTCGTTGTCAGGGCAATGGTATCGGCCAGAGAAACTTTTGCCCGGCTCAGCAGCCGTTCGATCTCCGGCAAGGAGAGCAAACGATCAATCGTCGGTGTGAGAGCGCTAATAGCAGGTGCCTCTTTCTGGTTGCAAAGGCCCGACATGCGCGGGCGCTCCGATGCACCCGCGCAGTATAGCGCACCACCTGGCGAGAGCCTCACCCCCCAACCGTCGAATGAAATTCATGGTACTACTCGGTGTCGGTGCGGGGTCCGATGTGTTGGCGAATGCCCGGTCGCGTGACCGGGCGCATCGCGTGTGGCGCTCAAGATGAACGGTGTGGATCAGTTGCGGCGCGCGTCTATCGAGCCTTCAAACCAGTCCCAATCACCACGATCGTCCTTCTCGGGGCCGACGAACGGGCCTGCCGCGATGCCGGAGCACTCGGCGAGGCTCTTCTGCATGACGCCGACGCCGAACATCACCGTGTTGTTGCCGAGGTCGAAGACCATCGCGACCGCCTGGCCGGTGACCGTGCCGGTGACCTTCGCCGTGCCGCCGCCATCAATCGCCAGTTCGGATTCGCGGAGGTCTCCGGCGCTGTTCGCGCGCAGTCGGAGGACGCCGCCGAAGGATTTGCTCGTATTCGTCCCGTTGCGGACCGTCATCGCGAAGCCGCCGACGCATTCGGTCATATCTGCGGCGAACGCGGTACTGTCGGGGGTCGTCTGTGGTGCAGGTGCGGCCGAAACCGCGCCGAACGCCGGGATTGCCAGGAGCAGGGTGAGGAGGATACTGAAGCCGGTGCGCTTAAGTGTGCTGAATTGTTGTATCACGGGATTCTCCTTATTCGTACAAACGACGGTTCTTTGCCGCCAACGATTACGTTCGCGCGTCGCGGTTCTTGAGTTCCCACATCCAGACGCCGTAGTCGGCGGGGCGCGGGCCGACGGACTCGCCACCCGCACGCGGGGTGATCGTCGTCGCGGGGTTCTGCATCGCGCCGGTGCCCATCACCGCACTCCCATCGGGCATCCGAAACGCGAGATTGACGGCCTGGCCTGTGATTTGGCCGGTAACGGTGATGATCTTGAAGTCGTCGGTCACCAACACCGTCTCGACGAGTTCGCCGCGCCGCTCGGGGGCGCGAGATGCTTGCACCGAGAGCGCACCCTTGATCTCCGTGCCTTTGCTTGGCCCCTCGTAGATTTTCATCTCGAACCGACCACTGAAGGTGTCGCGCTCGTCATTGTTGCCCGCACCGAGCGCGACGATGTTGTTGAGCAGCGGGGACGCCGCGATTGCGATCCCCCCGGCGCCGACACGACGGAGCAAAGCCCGTCGCGTCAGGCGCGCGCTGTATGTTGCCGTTTTTCCGAACCATTCTTCCATTGCGGTACCTTTCGTCGTGATGTCTGATTGCCGATCACCTGCGCAACCGTTCGTCTGCTATCCCCGATACCTCCTGATCGCCAGCGTTTGCCGCCCTGAACCCCAGCGTCGTTGTCTGCTCTCGTATCGTCGTTTCCCGGGTCGCTCATTGAGACGCAGGGAATGCGTGATTGGATTTCTTTTTGGAAGAAGGAAGGTGCATCGTCCGTGGCGCGCGGGATTGGCTTGACGATTGGGTCACGAACGCGCAGACTTCCCGGCAAGCTCGCAGATGCCGAACCGCGCGCAGACAGGGAGGTCCACCGTGGCAGTGACGCTCAATGTAGACACAACCTTTTTTCGTACTCTTCCCGGCCGGTACTATTATGACCCCGCGATCTATATGGCGGAGCAGGAGCGCATCTTTTCCCGCCTGTGGATCTGCGTAGGCCGCACGGAGGAACTGCCCGAGCCGGGCATGTACCGGACCTTCGATCTCGCGAACGAGAATGTGCTGATGCTGCGCGGGCGTGATGGCGTGCTGCGGGCGTTTCTGAATGTTTGCCGCCATCGCGGGGCGCGACTCTGCACCGAACAACACGGGCAGGCGCGCAACGCCATCCAGTGTCCCTACCACGCCTGGACGTACGCGCTCGACGGCATGCTGCTCGGCGCACCGAATATCATCGAGATGGCGCAGTTTGACCGCGATAGCCACGGCCTGATGCCCGTCGCACTCGACACATGGGCCGGAATGGTCTGGGTGAATCTGGCGGATGATCCGCCGCCGCTCGCCACCCAGACGCGCGCGGCGGTGCTCGACCGGTTTGGTGAGGAAGAAACCTTCGCCCATTACCATCTTGAAGACCTGCGCGCCGCGAAGACGATCGAGTACACCGTCCATTCCAACTGGAAATTGACGGTCGAGAACTTCATGGAGTGTTACCATTGCGGCCCAATGCACCCCGAGTTGTGCGATTTGCTTCCCGGCTTCCGGCGCGGTTCCGCCTATCAGTCCGGCATCGGCACGGAGTTCGCCGACGGCATCGAGGGGTTTACCTTCTCCGGCAAGGCAAGTCGTCCGCCACTGCCCGATCTGCCGCCCGCCGACCGGCGCCGCTATTATGGCGTCGTGCCACTGCCGAACGTCTTTATCAGCCTGCTCCCCGATCATGCGATCATCCACACGCTCTGGCCGCAGGGACCGGATGCCACGCGCATTGTCTGCGACTGGGTTTTCCACCCGGAGGCGATTGCCGCGCCCGGCTTCGATCCGATGGATGTCGTGGAGGTCTTCGATCTCGTCAACCGGCAGGACTGGGAGGTCTGCGAATTGGCGCAGCAGGGCGTTCGCTCAAAGGTCTACAAAGATGGCGGCATCTTTGTCCCAACCGAGCGCCATATCCGCCGCTTCAACGATTTCGTGCTGGGGGAACTTTCCTAACCCCCGGCCCCTTCCCGAGACCGGAAGGGGAGCGAGCCTTCTGGAGCCTGATATGAACTATGCCTTACAGTATTCAACGGGTTGATTGCGTCGCAAACGAGCCGGGTTTCCACGTATTTCCACCCGTTTGCAGTGCATCAATCGCCCATTGGAAGCCTCGAATCCGCTCCTTCGGATGGTCGGGCCACAAGA
>JBBSFO010000427.1:0-4973 GCA_038238655.1 Thermomicrobiales bacterium
CACCGTGCGAGCTCCCCGATTGCGCCCAGGCGGCAACGCGCGTTTTCAGCCGACCGACCAGTGCATCGTTCGCGTCTTCGGTGATCGGTGCGGTCACGATCATTTCTTGTTGCAATGCGGTCGCCTTCTCTTTCTCGTACGGGCTCACTCCGGCCCTTCACTGCCGTTCGATTTACGCCCTATTCCTTGAACGTCAGTCTATACACTAATGTTACGTCGAAATCCCTTTATGGCTTCACATCTAATAAATTAGACCCTTTCGCCTCACCTGCGATGCGCAGCGCACGGCAAGCGGTGCCATCGCAGCAGTCACCGTCGAAGAAAGCGTACCGCCTTGTCCTATACCGATCCTGTCTTTCTGACCTCGCGAACATGAACAACCTTTCATCTCCTGACTTCCCAATATTCAGCGGCAACACAGAATGATCGGTCATAGTGACGACATGGCGTCGCTACGGCGATGTTTCTTTCATGGGGTTGTTCAGACGATCTTTGTTGTTGGTTCAGTGGGAGGGAAGACCGTGTTTGGTTGGCGATCGAGAAGCATACACGCGTTGCTCGTATTGTTATTGGTTTTTGGTTTCGCGAGCGTGCTGCCGCAAACCCCGGCGACGGTGGCGGCGGCGACAACCACACCGCACACCGTGCAGCCTGGGCCGCTTGTGCCACCGCCGCAAACCTCGCGACCGCTCCATCCGCCACCGGCCGGCCTGCCGAGCGCCGCGCGAGTGACGACGTCCGCTTCAGCGGCCGCCGCGAACGCGGCAACGAACACGACTGTTGATCTCAAGGTCCTCGTGATCGCTGCCGACGGCAACGAAGCGGATCTCCCCGCCATTCAGCAGACCCTTGATTACCTCGGCACGCCATACACGCTGTATGTCGCCGCAAAGACGCCCGGTGGCCTGACGACCGGCAAGTTGATTGATCCTGCGAATAGCGCGCACGCGTTCTATCAGGGCGTCATCCTCACCAATGCCTTCCTGGGCTATTCGCCCCCCGGCGGCGGATGGCAGAGCGCCCTGACCACGCCGGAGTGGACGGCCTTGTGGAACTTCGAGACGATCTTCCACACCCGCCAGATCAACTGGTACACCTACCCGACGCAAGATGAGGGCTTCAACTGGACGACGACCCCGGGTGGGGTGGATACAACGACGACGCCGATCGCCGCGCCGTTCACGGCCGCCGGGAAGCAGATGTTTAGCGCCTATGCGAACACTGATACACCGGTGACCATCCAGAACGCGTATGCGTATCTCGCGACACCGCTGGACAGCAACACGACTCCCTTGCTTTCCGATTCGGCTGGCAATGCCCTCGCTGCGGTGCGCTCTTTCAAAGACACAAGCGGTACGTTGCTGCGCGAATCGCTCTCGCTCACGTTCGATAGCAACCCCTCCCTGCTGCACAACCTGACGCTCTCGTACGGCCTCGTGAACTGGGTCACCAAGGGGTTGTTCCTCGGCGACCGCCACGTCTCCCTGCTCGCGCAGCCCGACGACGTGTTCAATGACAACGACATCTGGCTGCCGGACCGGGCCTGCGGATTGTCAACGGAGAACACGGGGACGACGGCTCGCATGTCGGGCAGCGACGTGCAGGCGCTGATCAACTGGCAGAACGCCAAGCAGGCGCAGCCGACGACGCCGGGATTCAGCCTCGAACTACCCTTCAATGGCGTTGGCACGACCGCTGAATGGCTCGCGGAAGAGGGAAATCCGCCTGGCCAGTTCGCGCAGGACACCCTGACGCCGATGCTGAAGGCAAATCAGGCACAGTTCAAGTGGATCAGCCATACCTACACACACGCGAATCTGGACGCCATCAGCGCCGCCGACGCCACCACGGAATTGAAGTCGAACAACCAGATCGCCAATCAACTGGGCCTCCAGCGGTACAGCAAGAAGACCCTCGTCACGCCCGACGTTTCCGGCCTGACCAACCCGGCCTTCCTCCAGGCCGCCGTCGCCTTCGGTGTGCGGTACACGATCACCGACACGTCCCGTGTGGGCTACAACAATCCCTCGCCGAACGCCGGCATCTACAACCCGTTGCAGCCTTCGCTGCTGATGATCCCGCGCCACCCGACGAACCTGTATTACAACGTCGCGACGCCGGATCAGTGGCTCGCGGAGGATCACTGCCTTTACCCCGATGGCGCCTATGGACATGCGGCGACCTACGCGGACCTGATCAATCGCGAGAGCAATATGCTCCTCACCTACCTCCTGCGCGGCGATGTTGATCCCCTGATGTTCCATCAGCCCAACCTGATCGCCTACGACGGCACGCATTCGGTCCTGGGCGACCTCCTGGACGCCACCTTCACGAAGTACAGCCGAATCTTCAATCTGCCGATCCAAAGCCCCTCCGAGGAAGAACTCGGCGTGCAGTTCGCAAGCCGGATGTCGTACAACACGTCGGGCGTGAAGGCGCAACTAGTCGCGAACAACAAACTCGTCCTCACGGCGCAGAAAGATGCCACGGTACCCGTGACGGGTGCGCTCGCCACATGTGGCGCCTGCACCGCCGCGCCGTACGGCAATCAGAACATCACCCTGGTGAAAATCCGGGCGGGTCAGACGCTCACCCTGACGCTTCAAGGTGTCGCGCCCGCGCCGATACCGCGTATCGCCTTGACAAAGGTTATCCCAAATAGTGGCCTGATCGCGGGCGGCAACACGGTAACACTGACGGGCAAGAATTTCGTTGCCGGCGCCACAGTTGCCTTTGACGGCACCCCGGCGACGAATGTCACCGTCATCAGCAGCACGAGCATAACCGTCACCGCTCCTGCGCACGCAGCCGGGGCAGTGACGGTGAGCGTCACCGACAGTGGCGAGCAAGCGACGCTCGCAAATGGCTATACCTATCTGGCTTCGACAACGACAGGGCGCAGCGGGCCAGGAAGCCCCGCGACAACCGGCACCACCACTCCCACGGCGCCCACCGGCGTCCCGGACACAGGTGGCGGAACGACTCTGGAGCCGGTAGCGCCAAGCCCGTAACAACCAACCGGCAACGGCACGAACGCGGGGCAGGAATTTCCTGCCCCGCGTTCGTTTGTCTCTCCCGCACCGATCAGAGAGCAGCCGACCCCTCAATCCTCGCGTTCATTAAGAAAAGCCCCGCAGTGGGGAAACTGCGGGGTGGGGAGGAGGGGAAGAAGAAACGGTCGCGGCTGGGGAACCCCTTCCGTCGAGCGATGGCAGATACCACCTCTCACCTCTTCCTACTTTCCATAACGTAGTACGCACGCCGATTGTTCCCGATTGCGCCCCCGAGCATGGCACCGATTCGGCACGGCCGCCGGGACGTTTACGTTGGCATGGGAGCGAGGATACACACCGACTGTCCGAGCGCGCCCATGTCCTGCATGACAGCCCCGCTGTCGGTGACGATGGGATGCGGCAGGTGGATATGCGGTTTGTCTCCATCGTAGATTGCTTCAATGCGGAGTCCGAGGTGATCAGCCCATGTTTCGATGGCGTCTCGGCTCAGGAAAATATTTAGTGGATGATCGCTGGAAATCGTCTCGATATTGTTGGCGAAGACGGCCCAATGAACGGGTATCGAGAATTCCAGGAATGAGAAGATGATCTTACCAGTCGGTTTGAGTACGCGTTTCGCTTCGCGCAGGTACACGTACGATTCCTCGTGCAACAAATGCGTCAACACCGAGAAGAAGCAGACGATATCCGCCTGACCGTCCGCCTCCGGGATCGTGAGGCCATCAACAACTTCGAAGCGCCACGCCGGTCGCGCCACCAGTTTGCGCGCATACTCGACGAGATCTGGCACAACATCGGTACCGAGATAGCTGCCGGTAAGATAGTCGGAGAGCGGCTTTGCTAAGCGACCGGAGCCACAGCCAATATCAATCACATACCCATCCTGACGCAGACCCGCTTGGATGAGCACTTCGCGTTCAAGGATACCGAATCCCTCGAATTCCCCGCCAATGGCCGCTTTCATCGCGTCGTCGCCGCTACGGTGCGTGGTCCTCCACTGGGTAAACCAACGATTGTATGTTTCTTTATAGTCGAACTTATTCATCCTGAACCCTCCTGATACGGGCAGATGCGTTTATGCGTCCCGGCTTCGACGCACAAGTTCATGGTGCCGAATGCGCGCACAACGTCAATCAGAAGGATAGCATTTCGAAAAAGGAATCGTCAGCACGCATCTCACACGCGCCGACGATTCTCAATCTCTTCCGGGATATGTGGGGTTGAGGCAACGATTGTACGAGAGCGATCTGGAGCGCGCATCGTGAGCGGCTGTGGCATGCGATTGGCCGGATGCTGCGGGGCGCGCGAGCGGGCCGTCATTCGCCGCCACGCCTCCCACACGTTTCCAACAAGCAAGCCGGCAAGCAGGTAATAGACCGCACCGAGGATCAGAAAGACGGCAACGCTGACGAGTGCGGCGATCAGGCCGAAGATGACTTGGTCGCGGTAGCGGGCTGGGGAGGTCGGCGGATCGGTGAGCATGAACAGCGCGAAGAAGAGCGCGGCGTTGACGTCCGGCGCGCGAAAAATCTCCGCCACACGCGCCGGATCGCCCGCGTAAGCGAAGGACGCGAAGAGCAGGAAGTAGACGCCACTGAAGATCAAGACCATCGGCAGTTTGTTCACGCGATCCGCCACGAACAGCCCCGTCGCGAGCAGTACAAGCACAAAGGGAACGGGCAGATCGGGCAGCGCACCCCACCAGTCCTGTCCACTGGCGAAAAGAAAATACGCCGCGACGAGCGCGAGCGCGGCCGGATTGAAGATATGCCCCTGCTTCGTCCGCAGAAGATACTTCGAGACAACGGCGAACGCGGCGGTCGCCACCGGGACGTACCACGCGACAGCCGGGCTGAGGATCATCGCCACGATCAGGCCGGAAAGGATCGCGCCGCTCGGGAAGAACCAGACGCCGCGCCAAAGCCGGACGATGGCGATATCCACAAGCATCGCCGCGAC
>JBBSFO010000428.1:0-4952 GCA_038238655.1 Thermomicrobiales bacterium
CGTCCGTATCTTACGCGCGAGCAGGTGGTCCGCGCTGCGCTCGCCATCGTTGACCGCGACGGGTTGGACGCCTTTTCCATGCGGAGACTGGGCGCGGAACTCGGCGTGGATCCGATGGCGGCCTATTATTACTTCCCGAACAAAGCGGCGGTGCTGGACGGGATTGTCGAGGCGGTCTACGCCGAAATTATCCCGCCGCCCAACGTGGACGCGCCGTGGGATGTCCGCTTGCGCATGATGTTCCGCAGCTACCGACAGGCCCTTCGGGCGCATCCCCATGCCTTGCCCGTCCTTTCCACCCGTCCGCCATCCACCCCATTGATCCTGGAACAGGAGGAAGCGACCCTGGCGATCCTCTGCGCCGTCGGCTTCCCCCCGGTGGAAGCGGCATGGGCGATCAGTAACCTCGGGGGGTACGTGGTCGGGATGGCACTCCAGGAGGTCGGTGTGCAGCCGGGTGGTGTCCCTGATCCCACCGAGGAGGAGATCATGGCGAAGGTCGCGCAACTCCCGCCGGACAAATTCCCTCTCCTGGCGGCGGTGTTCCGCAGCGGATTCCCGTTCGACCCGGACGCCGAATTCGAAGCCGGGTTGAACCTCTTCATCGCTGGCCTCAAGGCCCGGCACGCCGAGATTGCACGGAGCACAGAGGCCGCTACTTCGTCACCGGTTCAGGAAGCGGCGGATGTGCCTCCACCTCCAACGTCTCACGAACAAGAGCGGCGAGGATAAGGGCAGCAACGAGACCGATTCCTGACAGGACAAAGGCGGTCGCCGCCAGGCCGAGTGCGTCCGCGACGATGCCGACGACAAGTGGGCCGCCCGCCTGACCCGCATCGCCGACGAAGCGCCAGACGCCGAGGAATTCGCCAATTGCGTCGGGTGGCGCGAGGTCCGCACCGAGGGTCATCATCGAGCCGGAGCCGATGCCGTTGCCGAAGCCAATAACCACCGCCGCCGAGAGCAGGCCGAAAAATCCGTGCGCGAAGGGGATAAACAACATCCCCGCCGCCATGATCGCAAACGACGGCACGGAGGCGACCTTGCGCCCGAAGCGATCCATCAGCCACCCGGCAGGGATGAAGAGCGCCATGTCAATCGTCGCCGCTGCCGTGAGAATCGTGCCGATCTGCCCGCTACTGAGGCTGAGGGCATAGGCGCCGAAGAGCGGGATAATCAGTTGCCGCCCGGAGCGGATCATCGCGACGAAAATCTGCGCCGCCCCGGCGGAGGCGAGGTCCGCACGGTGCGTCTTCATCATCCGGCCGACGCTCTTCCAGCGCATGTGGCCGCGCGTCGCGACCCCGGTTCGGCTCCCGGTTTCCTTGATATAGGAGAAGGCAAGCACGCCCGCGAAGGCGGTCATCCCGGCGGCGAGATAGTAGGGGGCGGTCAGGCCAAACCAGTCCGCGAGCGTCCCGCCGAGAATCGGACCAGCGAATGTGCCCGCGCGGTTGATACCGCCGAAACTGGCGATGAACTTGCCCCGCTGCGCGCGCGGTGCAATATCGGTGATATACGCGTGGCGCGAGAGGCCCCAGAGCGCGGTGCCGACGCCCTCGACGAGCCGGCAGAGGACGAGGACGGGGTAGTTGTGGGCGATGGGAATAATCAGGGTCGTCGTGGCGGCGAGGAAGATGCCGATGAACATTGCCCGCCGCCGCCCGATCTGCGCGAGCACCATGCCGACCGGCACATCCGCGATCAGCGTGCCGATGCCCGCCGCCGCGACCGCGAGACTGGCGAGGCTGAACGAGACGCCGAACCCCTTGGCGAAGATCGGCAGAATGGGGATGAGCATTCCCTGCGCGAAGGAGAGCAGAAAGGTCGGGACATAGACGGGCATGATCATCGCGGCCCGCGAGAAACCTTTTTCCGCTTTGCCCCCTGGGTCTGCGATACTCATGTCTGGTAGCATACCCGCACACCGTTCTGCGTGGGAAGGGCTGTGCCGCGGATGCCGGATGCTCCCATGCGCCGCGTTCCGCTTGCGTTGGGTAAAAATCCGTGGCATCGGTCGTGCTGTTTCGGTCGCACGGTGTCTCGTACAAAGGAGCGGAATGCATGCTGAAAGCACTCGGGCGCGTTTGTCTCTCCGGCATCTTCATCATCGCGGGCGCGGAAGCCTTCAAAGCGCCCGGCCCTCGGACGCAAATGGTCGCGGGCGCGGGCATCCCTGAGCCGGAAATGGCAGTCAAAGTCAACGGCGCGACGATGGTGCTCGGCGGTATCCTGCTCGCGCTCGGCATCGCACCGAAAGCGGCGGCAGGAGCGCTGATCGGTAGCCTGATCCCGACGACACTCGTCGGCCACGCTTTCTGGGAGGCAGACGACCCGAAGACCCTCGCGATGCAGCGCGTCCAGTTCCTCAAAAACCTCGGCCTCGTCGGTGGCCTCCTCTGGATCATCGCGGAAGCGTCCGAAGAGAAGCGTGCGAAGAACCACGTCGAGATCGAAACCCTACCGATGTAATCGGAAAATGATTGTAGGGGCGCATAGCATGCGCCCGGTTTCTTCTTCATCATCTGAGGATCGCGCCACGGCAAGAGGGCGCATAGCATGCGCCCCTACAATGCATTCACCGTCCTGGCAATCAGCCGTTCAAGCACAAGCGCCACCCCATCATCTTCGTTCGTCGCCGTCACCTCATCCACAGCGGCGAGGATGTCCGAGTGCGCGTTTGCGACGGCGACGCTGCGGCCCGCCCAGGCGAGCATCGGCAGGTCGTTCGGCATGTCACCGAAGGCGATCACGTTGGACGCAGCGATACCGAGGCGGTCGCACAATCCCGCCAACGCCGATGCCTTCGTGATGCCCGCAGCGGAGATTTCCACGAACGGCGCGCCGGAATGCGTCACCGCCGCCATCTCCCCGGCGACGACGCGGCTGATCCGTAGCAACTCATCGAGCGGCAGTTCCGGGTGGCGAACAATCAACTTTGTCACCGCCTCGGCGCAGAGCGCGTGCGCGTCGCCGGAAAGCGGCGGCTCGTCCTCGGCGATCTGACCGGAGTAGGCGTACGCGAGCTCGTGGCCGAAGACCAACCCGCGCTCGACCGCGAAGCAGATCCCAGGCACCGCTTCGCGCAGCGCGCTGACCAGTTGCCGCGCGACATCGGCGGCGAGCGTGTTGTGCTCGACAATCGAGTCCGCCGCGAGGTCATAGACGATCGCGCCGTTGCAGCAGATCGCGAGGCCCGTCACACCGAGTTCTTGCGCGACGATCTTCAACCGTCGTGGTGGCCGCCCCGTGACGAGGACGAGCGCCATCCCCGCCTCCCGCACCCGCCGCAACACTTCGATGGTCCGCGCGGACATCGTTTTGTCATCGCGCAGCAGCGTCCCGTCAAGATCGGTTGCGACAAGCGAGAAAAATACCATTTGGAGTAGCCTTAGCCGCCGGATTGAAAATGAACGCCCGCAAGGATTGGATCAGCGGCGTTGGACGTGGAACGTGAGTCGGGTGATCTTCAAACCAAGCCGGACGGCGCATCCTCAGCTCACCGCTTTCTTCACGAGCGCGGCGATCCTTTCCTCGTCGGCGGGGGTCAACTCCGTCAGCGCGAAGCAGGTCGGCCACATGGCGCCTTCGTCGAGATTCGCCCCATCGCTGAAGCCGAACGTCGCGTACCGCGAGTTGAACTTCTCCGCGCTTTGGAAGTAGCAGACGACCTTGCCGTCCTTGGCGTATGCGGGCATCCCGTACCACGTTTTCGGCGAGAGGGCCGACGCGCTGGCTTTGATGATCGCATGGAGCCGCTCGCCTATGGCGCGATCCGGACCCGGCATCGCGGCGATCGCCGCAAGCACGGCGCTTTCCCCGTCCGCCTTCTTCTGCTCTTGCTTCTGCTCCTTGGCGCGCGCCCTCATCGCGGCTCGTTCCGCGTCCGTGAATCCTTGGGGCGACTCGCGGCTCGCGGCGGTGCTCTTGGCGGACTTCTGCGTGGCCTTCCTGTCGGCTATTTCCATAGCGGATTCCTTTCTCCTGCAATGATATGCTTCACCTCGAATCGTACGAAACACTGTGGCACAAATGTTCGCATTTGTCCAGTCTCTTCTCGTACCTATGATCACTTCGTCATCGCTTGTCGCGCTTGGGTGCGCCCATCTCGTTCTTGGCGCGCTCGTGGAACTCGGCGAGTTTGGAGAGGGCTTCGATGGGCGTCAGGCTGTAGGGGTCGAGGGCGGCGATGTCGCGGGCGATCTCATCGGCGGGGGAGAAGAGGGTGAGTTGCATGGTCATCGGCGCGCCGTTGCCGTTCGTCGGGGCTGCGGCGGTGGCGAGCGATTCGGCAGGCAGGCCGGGCTTCGGCTTCGCCTCGAAGTTCGCCAGCAACTCCTCGGCCCGCTGCACGACCGCCTTCGGCACGCCCGCCAGCCGCGCGACGTGGATGCCGTAACTGCGATCCGCGCCGCCCGGCACGACGCGATGGAGAAAGGCCACCTCGTCGCCGTCCTCACGCACGTCCACCTTCGCGTTGCGGACGCGGGGAAGCACGTCTGCCAGCGCGGTCAGTTCGTGGTAGTGGGTGGCGAAGAGCGTCTTCGGGCGGCAGGTCGGGTGGTGATGGAGGTATTCCAATGTCGCCTGGGCGATGGCGAGGCCGTCGTAGGTGCTCGTGCCACGCCCGATCTCGTCCAGCACGACGAGCGAGCGGGGCGTCGCGGCATGGAGGATCGCCGCCGTCTCGACCATCTCGACCATGAACGTGCTCTGGCCCGTCGCGATGTCGTCCTGCGCGCCGACGCGGGTGAAGATGCGATCCACGAGGCCGACATGCGCCGACTTCGCAGGTACGAACGAGCCGATCTGCGCCATCAGGACGAT
The DNA here is from genome assembly GCA_038238655.1 of Thermomicrobiales bacterium. GTDB lineage: Bacteria > Chloroflexota > Chloroflexia > Thermomicrobiales > JALYUS01 > JALYUS01. The sequence goes on from JBBSFO010000428.1 coordinate 4,828, forward strand.
CAAGGCGACCTGCCGCAGATAGGTGCTCTTGCCCGCCATGTTCGGCCCGGTGATGACGAGGATGTACGCTCCGTCGTCCAGTTCCACATCGTTCGGCACGAAGCCCGTCTCGCCCTTCTCGGTCA
>JBBSFO010000429.1:0-4943 GCA_038238655.1 Thermomicrobiales bacterium
AGTAATTCTGACATGCGGAAAGCCTCGCCCTCCTTCACCATACCGACTGCGATGCGTATGCTACGGTCTATGGTACGCGTTCGCACCGACAAGGGGGAATCGTTTATTGAATATCGTCAATCCGCTGATCTTCGTGCCGATCGGTTTCGCGCTCAGTGCGGCAATTGCGCTGCTAGCATATGGGCGCGGGTCGCTCTCGCGGAGTGGCGTCGTCGGGGCGATGCTGACAGGGACGCTCCATTTTGGTTTCGGCGGGTTAACATGGGGCCTGACGCTGATCGCCTTCTTCGTCAGTAGCACGCTCCTTTCGCACTACAAAGAACACGAAAAGGAACCGATCGCCGCACAGTACGCGAAAGGCGGGCGACGCGACCTGGGGCAAACGCTCGCGAATGGCGGCGTGGGCGCACTGCTGGCCGTTTGCTTCAATCTGCACCCGGCCACGTGGCTGTTCGCCGTCTTCGTCGGCGTGATGGCGACCGTCGCGGGAGATACGTGGGCGACGGAACTCGGTGTCCTGTCTCGCCGTCCGCCGCGCCTCATCACGACCGGGCGCGTCGTGCCCGCCGGGGCATCGGGCGGCATCACACCCCTCGGGACGGGCGCGACGCTGGCGGGTGGCCTCGTGATGGGCCTGGTCGCGTGGGGGCTGGCAGCCACCTTCAGGAGCGGGGTCGGCGCATGGTGGGTGGCGCTCGCCGGACTTGGCGCGGGCCTCGTCGGCGGCCTCGCGGACAGCCTGCTCGGCGCGACGGTACAGGCACAGTACCGCGACGCGGCGGGCGCGATCACGGAGCGAGCAGGTGGGATACGGGTACGCGGCGTACCGTGGATGACGAACGACATCGTCAACCTGTTCGCCTCACTTCTCGGCGGCGCGGTGGCCGTCGGGATCGGCAGGGTGTTTGCCTGAGCATGTTCTTTAGTGTGCGCTGTGCGACGTTTCCAGCCCATCCGCCACTCCGGTGAGCAGGGCGGCGATGCCGGAAACGCCGGTAGCGATGGCGTCCACGCCGGCGAGGACGGCGGGCGGGGCGGTGCCGTCCGGGGCGACGACGCCGATGTTGAGTCCCGCGATCTCCCCGGCGGCGCGCAGATCGCGCAATGCGTCGAAGGCATCCACATCGGTCAAGTCGTCGCCGAACATCACGACGCTGTCGAGGGAATACGCGGCGCAAAGACGGCGGAGCGCGTATCCCTTGTTGATCGGCACGGGCGGGCGGATCTCGATCAGCGCCCGTCCCTCGGTGAGCCACAACCCTTCGGTCGCGGCGAGGGGTTCGAGCAGGGCAAAGAGCGCGGTCCGCGCCGCGCGCTGGTTCGGCGCGAGGCGATAATGGACGCTGGCGGTCGGCCCTTTATCTTCCAGAATCGTGCCGGGCGGCAGCGCCGCGACCCGCAACTGCTCGATTACGCGGTGCACACGCGGGGCGAAGGCATCGGCATCGGCATCGGTGGTCAGGGCACCGCCCGCGAGCATTTCCATGCCGTGGTTGCCAACGACGGGCAGATCGGCGATGTCCACGAGGCGTGCGCCATCCTCGGCGCGGCGACCGGTGAGTGCAACAACAAGCGTCAGGCGGGGAATGAGGCGCATCAGGGCGTGGCGTGCATTCTGATCCACGCGGGCGGCGCCGGGCGTCGCCGCAAGCGGCGCGATGGTGCCGTCAATGTCCGTGATGATGCCTGCGCGCGGCAGGAGCAGAAGGCGAAGAAGTTCCTCGACATCAGCGGGGGGTGGAATCGCGAGGGGCGCGGATGGTTCAGTCATCATGCGCGATTTCCGGTATGGTTGCCGGGCCGGTGGCTTGTGCCAAGGCGGCATCTTTCGCGCGTTGCCGCTTTCCGCCCGTTTCGCGCGCGACCAGAGCGAAGAACAACCCCGTCGAGATAATCAGCGTGGCGTTGATGGCGAGCGCGGGACCGTACCCTGCTGCGTCGGAAACAATGCCCATGCAGATCGGGCCGAGGATGAAGCCGATATCCCCGAATGAGCGGTACACGCCGAGCCGCGCGCCAATCCCCTGCCCCTGCGCCAAATCCGCGACATAGGCAGAGGGCGCGGGCCCTGCGACGCCGGTGCTGATGCCGAACAAGGCGGCGGACATCGTGAACCAGAAGACATTCGGACTGACGATGAAGCAGATGACGGAGATGCCGGAAAGGATCGTGCTCGGCACAATCGCCGCTTTCCGGCCGAGGTTGTCCACCATCCACCCGGCGAGCGGGACGCACACAAGGTTGCCGAGCGTCGCGAGCGTCAGGATGCCGCCGATCGCTTCCTCGCCGAGATGATAGCGGTCCGCGCCGAGCAGAGGGAGCGCGGTCGTGCGCGTGCCCGTGCGGGTGAAGAATTGCGCGAGTGTCAGCAGGCAGATGGCGAGGAAGGAGATGTCGCTGAGGAACCGCCATGCCGCGAAGGGGGAAGTGCGGCGCGGACTGGTCGCCTCCTGTACCGGCGTCTGCTCGCGCACGGGCACCGGGATCGTATGGCGGCGCGTGAAGGCCCAGGTAAGGGCGAGGCAGGCCATCCCCGAATACACGAAGAAGACACCCCGTGCGCCGACTGCCCCCGCGATCAGGCCGCCGACGGTCGGCCCTGCCGTTGAGCCAAGCAGGAAGGAGCCTTGAAACGTGCTCATCATCCGCCCCCGGTTCTCCGGCGTGCTGATGTCGGCAATTGTCGCCTGCGCGCTGGTGATGAACAGAGCGGAGCCGATCCCTTCGAGGAACCGGCCAAGCAGCAAGATGGCGTAGATCGGCGCGAGGCCGCAGATGATCGAGGAAACGGCGGTGAAGCACATCCCGCCGAGCAGAAAGGGGCGGCGACCGTAGCGATCCGCCAGCCGACCGGCGGGGGTATTCGTCAGGAGGCGGGCGATGGGATAGGCCGACACGATCAGGCCGATCAGCGCGCCATTGACACCGAAGGTACGCCCGTAAAGGGGCAAAATCGGCGCGACCATCGAAAGCCCCACCATGACAAGCGCCACCATCACACAAAGCGTGAACATCAACTCATTCTGCCGGAGGAGCGCGACCGCCTTCTTCATGGTGGCGTTAGCATAGCACAGTAGACAGTAGACAGTAGACAGCTGGGAGTGGGGCCGCTCCGCGTCTCTCGGTCTACTAACTACTGTCTACTATCTTCTGGCTACTCATCGTTACTTCAAGGCGAAAAGGATGACCGCGACGACGATGGCGACGATAACGACGAGGGCGATGAAGCCAATCGGGAGGGCGGCCATCGTCTTGGCCTCACGCGGCGTCACATCGCTGGTCGGGACGTTATCGCCGGTACGTGTCGGGGTTGTCGCCTGGCTCTCATGATTGCCTTCGATGGGGGTCTGTCGCTGCTGCATGAATGGGTACTCCTTTGATACGTCGCAACGCATCTTTCCGGGTACGCATGCTTTATGCCAGTGACGATACGCCCCCTCGCGCCGGTGGTGCCGTTGCCGCTATGATGGGGGAACCAGTAGACGCGATGGGAGGAAGCGCGCGGATGGACGAAAACGAGACGGGCATCGAGGTGCGGGACGCGAGCGGCTCGCGCTCGCCGAATGGGCAGCATCTGTTCGGCACGCAGGTCGGCGGTGTGCCGCTCTTCACGCCTGCGGGCGGCTGGAATCCGGCGCTGGTGATTGAGATCGTGGAGGAAGGGAATATGCTCCGGCACACGAGCGGTGCCTGGCAGGCGGCGGGTTGGTATTTGCGGGTGCGTGGCGTCCCGGCGGGTGCGGTAGTGACTACCGGGCGAATCCGTCCATGACCGCGCCACATTCTAACATATCCCGACAGCATGGTGCGGACCCGTGGCTTGATCCGTTTTGGAGCACGCTACGGGCGGCGGGAGAGCAGGCGCTCGAACTCGGCTGCGGGCCGGGCGAAGACGCGGCGGAACTGACCGCGCGCGGCTTCCGCGTCGTCGGCTTTGATCTGCTCCGCAAGCCGATTCGCCGGGCCGTGGAGCATGCCCCGGATGCGCATTTCTTCGTCGCGGATTTACGCGCGCCGCTGCCGGTGAGAAGTGAAACGGTGAATATCGTCGTCGCCTCGCTCTCGCTCCATTATTTCCCGTGGCACGAAACGCAAGGAATCATGAGCGAGGTGCGCCGCGTGCTGCGGTCGGGCGGCGTCTTCGTCTTCCGCGTCAACGCGACCGACGATGTCAATTTCGGCGCGTCGCAGGGCGAGGAGATCGAGCCGAACTACTATCATGTGCCGCCCGACGGCCGGAACAACCGCCCGTACAAGCGGTTTTTCGACGCGCCGTCCATCCACGCGCTCTTGACATCTGGCTGGCGTGTCGTCCACCTCGCGCACCGGACGATCGACCGATACGGCGAAGCGAAGCAGGTCTGGGAATGCCTCGCGTACCCGGAGTAACGATGTTTTCGTAGATAGACGAAAGACGGAGAACACAGGCTGGAAAGCCTGCGCCAGCGAATGAGATGAGGAGCAACAACCATGGCAGCCCCGGCAATAGACCGCGTACGCCTCATTCGGCCCGGCCAGACCTATGTCGGCAAGCAGGGGTTCGCGTACGGCGCGGGCGTCTCGGCGGAAACGACGGGCGCGGAACAGATCTGCATGAATGTCCTGCCGATGCCGGCGGGCGCGCGGGCGAAGGTGCATTACCACCGAGGCGTCGAGACCATCGCCTATCTGCTCGACGGTGAGTGCGCCGTCTACTACGGCGAAAACGTCGAGCATCGAACGCTTGCGCGCGCCGGTGACCAGTTTTATCTCCCGGCGGATGTGCCGCACGCCCCCTGCAACGAGAGCGGCGCGCCCTGCACCTGGCTCGTCGCCCACGCCTCCGGCAGCGATCAGGACGGCATCGTCCTCCTGCCCGACCTGGACGCGCGTCTCGCCGCGACGCAACGGCCCTGAGTCGGGACATAGATGGAGTGATGCCGGTGTGCGCACTATCCATAGTG
>JBBSFO010000430.1:0-4927 GCA_038238655.1 Thermomicrobiales bacterium
AAGTCAAGGGATCGGCACCGGGCCGTACAAACTCGTGGAGTTCGTGCCGAACGACCGCGTCGTTTACGCACGTAATCCCGACTACTGGAAGCCGGGGCTGCCGTATCTTGACGAGATCACCCTCAAAGTGTTGCCGGACGAGCAATCCCGCCTCGCCGCGCTGCGCTCCGGGGCGATTGATGGCAGCACCTTTTCGCCGGATATCGTCCAGACGGTGCGGAACGATAAATCGCTCGTCGTCCTGACCGGCCTGACGTCGTCGCCGCGCGTCATCCAGTTCACGATCAAGGCGGACGCGAAGAAGCCGTGGAGCGATGTTCGCGTCCGCAAGGCGGTCAGCATGGCGATGAACCGGCAGGACATCATCGAGAAGGTGTACAACGGCGACGCCGAACTGACGGGTGCCGTGCCGCCGGGGTACGCGGATTGGCCGCTGACCAAAGCCGATCTGGCGAAATTTTACACGCAGGACATCGCAGGGGCGAAGAAACTGATGGCGGACGCCGGGTTCGCGCAAGGCTTTCCGGTCACGCTTCAGGCGATCTCCGCGCCCCGCGAATATACGCAGATCGCTGAAATCGTCCGTGAGGCGGTCAAGCAGATCGGTATTGATGTGACCGTGCAGCCCCTCGAAATCGGCACGTTCGCCAAGAACATTGGCGACGGTTCCTTCGATTGGGCCTCCACCGGGCGAGGCATCCGCGAGGACGTCAGTCAGTACGTCAACGATTTCCGGCCGGACCAACCGAATTATAATGTCTGGTTCACAGGCGGCGGGTACAAGAACGACGAGTTGACCAAACTCTACGACGACGGCTTCGTGCTCACTGATCCCGCGAAGCGCAAGCCGATCTATAAGCGCATCCAGGAGATCATCGTGGACGAAGTGCCGAATATGTACACTGTGCAGAACAAGTCATTCCATCTCGTCCGCAGCCGTGTGAAGAATATGTACGTCTCCTTCACGAACACGAATGTCGGGCTGCGCGAGGCATGGGTCGAAGGATAAAGGAAGACTGCGACTGATGTGGCGGCGATTCCTTTGCGGGGTCGCGCCGTAAGGAGGCAAGCGTCATGAAGACCCGTGGGAACGACCGCGTTCGGTATCTTTCTCGTCGGGATGTACTGCTCGGCGCGGCTGCGTCGGCGGGTGCGGCCTTGCTTGCTGCCTGTGGTGGCAGTACATCGCCGACCGCGACGATTGCGGCCACAACTGCTGCGACGAAGCCTGCGGCTGCGGCATCGCCCGCTGCGTCTGTTGCGGCCCCCACGACAGGCGCTGCACCCGCAGCAACGGCTGCCCCGGCGCAGGCGGCAACGCCCGCTGCCGCATCCCCGGCGACGACTGGTGCGGCGACGACCGGCGCACCCGCGTCCTTGCCCGGCAAAAAAGGTGGCAAGCTGGTCTGGGCGCTGGAATCCGACCCCGTCAACCTGATCCCGTACGGTGGCGTCTCGACCTCCAATATGTGGGGCAAGGAGTTCATCTACGACTCGCTCCTCGCATGGGACAAAGACCTCAAGATCATCCCCGCGCTGGCGGAATCGTACGAGCAGCCGGACGACAAGACGTACGTCTTCAAACTGCGCAAGGGCGTCAAGTTCCACGATGGCAAGGAATTGGACGCGGAGGATGTCAAATACTCCTTTGACATGATGAAGGCTCCCCCGGCCCCCGGCGTCAAGTGGCAGTGGTTCGCGTACAACGGCATCGAGGTCGTGGACAAATACACCGCGAAACTGACGCTGCCGAATCCTGATCCGACCGTGCCCGGTATCCTCGCGTGGTCGCGCTACACGCCGATCATCGCGAAGGGGGCGTTCGAGAAATTGAACGTTAACAGCCAGGCAATCGGCACCGGGCCGTACAAACTCGTCGAGTTCGTGCCGAACGACCGCGTCGTCCTGACGCGCAACCCCGATTTCTGGCGACCGGGGTTGCCCTACCTCGATGACATCACGCTGAAAGTGCTGAACGATGAGCAGTCCCGCCTCGCCGCACTTCGCTCCGGGGCAGTGGATGGCGGCACGTTCACCAACGATGTCGCGCAGACGGCGAAGAACGATAAATCGCTGACGCTGCTGACGGGCCTCGTCTCGTCTCCGAAAGTGATCCAGTTCACGATTAAGCCGGAAAAGAAGCCGTGGAACGATGTCAAAGTCCGGCAAGCGATTAACATGGCGATTGACAGTCAGGTTATCGTGGACAATGTCTTCGGCGGCAACGCCGAATTCTCCGGCCCCGTGCCGCCTGGGTATGGCGACTGGTTCATTCCGGCGAGCGAGCTGGCGAGCAAATACTACAAACAGGATGTCGCAGGGGCGAAAAAGCTGATGGCGGACGCCGGGTTCGCGCAAGGCTTCCCGGTCACGCTCCAGGCGATTTCTGCGCCGCGCTCCTACACCCAGATCGCCGAGATCGTCCGCGAGCAATTGAAGCCGATCGGTATTGATGTGACCGTGCAGCCGCTCGAAATCGGCACGTTCGCCAAGAACAATGGCGACGGTACGTACGACTGGCAGTCTACCGGGCGTGGGATGCGCGGTGACATCAGCGGCTTCGTCAACGACTTCAACAAGGGAACCGGCAACTACAAAGTCTGGTTCGATGGCGGCTACGACAACGCGGAACTCGATCAACTCTATACGACGGGCCTGCAAACGACCGACCAGGCGAAACGGGTGCCGATGTACCGGCGGATTCAGGAGATCATCCTCACCGAGGTGCCGAACATGTACACGGTGCAGGACAAGAAAATCCAGATCGTCCGCAGCCGGGTGAAGAATATGTACGTCTCGTTCACGGACTTCAATACGGGTCTGCGCGAAGCGTGGGTCGAGGGGTAATGCCGGGTGGGAAAGTACATCCTGCGCCGTTTCCTGCTGCTCATCCCGACCCTCATTGGCATGAGCATGCTGATCTTCCTGATGCTGCGTCTCCTGCCGGGCGATGTCGTGGACATCCTGCTCGGCGGCGACCAGCAGGCGGATAGCGCCTCGAAAGTGGCGTTGCGCAAATCGCTCGGCCTCACCGATCCGCTGCCGGTGCAGTACATCCGCTGGGTGGGTCACCTCGTGCGCGGCGACCTCGGTACGTCGCTGCGCAGCGGGCAATCAGTGCGCACGCTGCTGCTGCACGCGATGCCGGTGACGCTCGAACTGGCGGCGCTGGCCGTCGTCATCGGCACGCTCATCGCCGTGCCGCTCGGCGTCATCTCGGCGGTCAAGCGGGACACGATCTTCGATTTCGGGGCGCGCGTGACGGGGCTGATCGGCCTGTCGCTGCCAAACTTCTGGATCGCGACGCTCGCGCTCCTGCTCACCTCGACGAAGTTCGGTTGGACGCCGAACCTCATCTATGTCAATCCCCTGCGCGATCCGTTCGGTAACTTGAAGCAGATGATCCTGCCGTCCGCCGCTATCGCGGTCGGCCTGATGGCGATTGTGATGCGCATGACGCGCACAACAATGCTCGAAGTGTTGAATCAGGACTACATCCGTACCGCGCGGGCGAAGGGGTTGCGGGATCGGATCGTCGTCTATCGCCACGCGCTGCGCAATGCCTTGATTCCCGTCATCACGGTGATCGGCTTCCAGTTGGGCGCGCTCCTCGGCGGTTCGGCGATCATGGAGGTAGTGTTCGGCCTCAATGGCCTCGGCAACACGCTGCTGCAAGCGATCTTCAACCGCGATTACCCGCTCGTGCAGGTCGCCGCGCTCTTTCTCGCCACCGTCTTTGTCCTGATCAATATGACGGTGGATTTGTTGTACGCTTACCTCGATCCACGGATTCGTCAGGGATGAGTACGTTCGCTGCCCCCGCCGCCGCGACGACGGCAGTCCGGCCCGTGCGCCGCCTTGGCATCCCGCGAAAATGGCGGAATCCGATCGGCATGATCGGCGCGGTGATTATTGTGCTCACCGTCCTGATTGCCCTGCTCGCGCCACTGATCGCGCCCTATTCGCCCTCAGAGCAGAAGGCGAAACGGCTCCTCGGCCCGAGCCGCGTGCATCTGATGGGAACGGACGAACTCGGGCGGGATACGCTGTCGCGGATCATCTACGGGGCGCGGGTCTCGTTGCAGGTCGGCATCATCGCTGTGCTGATCGCCCTGGTGATCGGTACCCTGCTCGGCGTGGTCACGGGTTACTATGGCGGCAAGACGGACACGATCATCATGCGGGTCGTGGATATCATGTTCGCCTTTCCGGTGCTGATCCTCGCCATCGTCATCGCCGGTTTGTTGGGACCGAGCCGCCGTAACGCGATGATCGCGATTGGGATCGCCTATGCGCCCGCGTTCGCGCGGGTCATTCGCGGGTCGGTGCTTTCGGTCGTCAGCGAGCCGTATCTGGAGGCCGGGCGCGTGATGGGCGCGCGGAGTGGGTGGCTGATCCGGCAGTACGTGCTGCCGAACATCCTCGCCCCACTCCTGGTGCTGACCTCGATTTATCTCTCCTCGGCGATCCTTAGCGAGGCGGCCTTGTCGTTCCTCGGCCTCGGCGCGCAGCCGCCCGAACCGTCGTGGGGGGGCATGTTGAGCATCGCGCGGACGTACATGGAAATCTCGCCGTGGATGGCAATCTTCCCGGGTCTCGCAATCATGATCGTCGTCCTCGGCTTCAACTTCCTCGGCGACGGCCTGCGCGACATCCTCGACCCCCGCCTCAGAGAGAATGGCTAGGAGATGGTTGAAGCGCCCAATCGAAATGCCCTCTGCCTCAACGAGCGGGGGATCGGCTTCCGCTCCCTCACCGAGCAGATTGACACGACGACGACCAGTGGTGACAAGTTGATCTTCCACGTCTTCGGGGCGCTCGCTGAGGTCGAGCGGGGCATCATCCGTGTGCAGACGCGGGGCGGGGGCAGATGGGGGCAGGCCGAAGAAGTTGGAGACCACTGCCAAGATTGCGAGGGCGAAGGCGT
>JBBSFO010000431.1:0-4918 GCA_038238655.1 Thermomicrobiales bacterium
CGGGGATGGCGAGCAGGTTACCGAGAAAGACGAAGGCGAGCAGTTGCCAGAAGGCGAGGCCGACTGTGTAATACAGGAGCGGTATGCAGGCGATGTCCACGCCGCTCACCACATCCGCGATCACGCTTGACCGCTTGTAGCCGAGGCGATCCACCAGCGTGCCGCCGAACACGCCCGCGACAAAGGCCGGGAGCGCGACAACACCGCCCGCGATGCCCGTCTTCGCCGCGCTCCCCGTCGTTTGGAGGACGAACCACGGCAGCGCGATCAGTGTCAGCATGCTGCCGAGCAGCGAGATCACATTCGCAATCAACAACGCCGAAATCGGCGTGCGATTCGCGGGCAGTCCTCGGTAGGTCGGCACTACCCTCGTTTGCATTATACGCCTTGCCGTGCGCTCTCGAATCCGGTCTATCCATGCCGAGTGTTGGTGTACTACACTAAAGAGATGGAGAAGAACCCCGAGATCGAGTTGTTCTGGCAGTCCTACTGTGCGACCCGCACAGATCGGGACAACTGCCTACAGGAATCGTACGACGCTTGGTCGTTCGGGGATAATGTTGCGATGGCCGATGACCTCGGCGTGCGTGTGCTGAATGGGACGAAGACGGCGACGGTTGGGCTCGTCTGGGAGGATGCGTACTTCGGCTGGAAGACACCGACCGTCGGCGACAAGACGATCATCCTCGATGGCACGGGGAGACCCCTCTGCATCATTGAGACGACGGTTGCCACAGTCCAACCATTCGATGCAGTAGGCGAGGCGTTCGCGCGACTGGAAGGCGAAGGATTCGAAAGTGTCGAGGATTGGCGGCGGGCGCACTGGCGCTATTTCTCGCGCCGATGCGTGGAAATCGGCAGCGCGCCGAGCGAGCAGATGCCGGTCCTTTGCCAGCAGTTCCGTGTGGTGTATTCCGGGTAGTGTCGGCGCTCAGAAGTTGTGCAACGCAATCCAAACATTCGCGGCGATCAGCGCGCACACAAAGAGGAAGAAAAGGATACCGAAGGCGACTGAGTGCAGCAGCGCGCCGACCAGCGCCGAGACGGCGATGATCAGCGTGAGGAGCGCGATGCAGCCAAGGGAGAGGCGCGCGATCATGCGGCCACGGCGTTTCTCGCGTTTCATGCTGGCAACTGCATCGCGCACTGCGATGGCCGCTGGGGAGAGCGTATCGCTCGGAGGGGGTGGTGGCGGGGCAGTGGAGGCGCGCGCCGCCCGTTCGAGCAGGGCCGGTACATCCCCGTACGATGGATCGAGCGCGGCCAATCGTTGGAGCGGCGGCATCGCTTCCCACGGTCGCCCGGCGTCGAGCGCGCCCTTGCCCGCGCGGTACCACTCGGCGACGAGTTGGGCGCGCGTTTTGCCGCAGGCGTTGCAGAACTTATCGCCGACGCGCATCGCCGCTCCGCAGTTCGGGCATGGCTTGGTCAGCGACGTGCCACACTGCGTGCAGAAGCGGTTACCGCGCTCATTGTCGTGCGCGCATTCCGGGCAAATCCAGCCAAGCACGAGCAATGCGCCTCGGCGCGGCAGCATCCGCGAGCGCGTCTGGCAGTGCGCGCAGACGAACTCATGCGGGTGGTCTGCGTCCCGCGCGAGTTCGACGCTCCCGCAGTGCGGACAGACGAGCGGGGTTGCGTGCAGCGTGGGCGCGGCGGAACGTTCTTCCATCCGTGCAGTATACGCGACGCGGGATGGTATGCTGCGCTCACATTCTCATCATCGTTTCGTGCGAGCATCATAGATGCAATGCCGTTGGACGATGGCGATAGACGGGCGCAGCGAATGAGGAGCAAGGAGCAAGGATGATAGATCAGCGACTATCACGGCGCGTGTTGTTGAGTGGAATTGCGGCGAGCGCGGCGTCGGCGGTGATGGTGGCATGTGGCGGGTCAAAGGCGACCGAGACGCCGAAACCCGCCGCCACGAGTGGGGCATCCACACCGGCGAGTGCCGCTAGCACCAGCGGTACCGCCGTCCCTGTTGGCAGCCCGACCGCGCCGCCGAGCGCTCCCACCGCGACCGCTGCTGTGACCGCAGCGCCGGGCGTTACGGTGACCACCGGTGCCTCGACACCCGCCATCGCGGCGAGCACGAATGGGACAGCGGCTCCGGTCGGCTCCGCTATCACGGCAAACCTCGCCGGCAAAGTGACCCTCTACACCTCGGCAGTGCAGACGGACGCGGACGGTCTGAAGGCGGCGTTCAACAAGGAATATCCGAATGTCGCGGTGACAATTTTTCGCGACGGCACGGAGAAAGTGACCGCCAAACTGCGCGCCGAGCAGGACGCGAAGAGCACTCAGGCGGATGTCCTCCTGATCGCGGACGCGCCGACGATGGAGAACCTGAAGGCGGACAAGTTTCTCCAAATCTACAAATCGTCCTATGCGGGTGCGCTCGACAAGCAGTTTGTGAACGCGGAGGGATACTACACCGGCACGAAGATCATCAACAGCGGCATTGCCGTCAACACGACCGCGAACCTGCCGAAGCCCGCGACCTGGAAAGACCTCCTGAAGCCCGAGTACAAAGGCAAACTGGTCTCGCCCAGCCCGCAGTATTCGGGCGCTGCCGCGCTCAACTACGCCGTTTTCCTCAATACCACGGCGTACGGCGTGGACTTCGTGAAGGGCTTACAGAAGAACGGTATGACGATTGTCCAAGCGAATGGCGACGCGCTGAACAAGATCATCTCCGGCGAAGCGCCCGTTGGCATCGTCACGGACAACGGCGTGCGGGTGGCAAAGGCGAAAGGCTCACCCGTCGAGATGATCTACCCGACCGATGGCGCAATCCCGATCACGGAGCCAATTGCCATCGTCGCCGGGACGAAGAACCTCGATGCCGCGAAGGCGTTCGTGGACTTCGTTCTGTCGCCAACTGGTCAGGCATTGATCGTCACGCAGAACTATATCCCGCTCGTATCGGGCGTCGCGCTACCCGCCGGGGCGCCGGCGAACATCAAGGAGTTCCCGGTAGACGCTCCGGCAATCGCGAAGCAGTTGCCGGACGCCAAGAAGCAGTTCACGGACATTTTCGGGCCATAGCGTGCAAACACCGGAGCATGTGCCCGGTTTGATCGGCCCGGCCGCATCACGGGTGGATGATCGCACGCGCCAGGCATTCCCGCGCGTGCGAGGGCGCGATCGGTTGCGTGGCGAGTGGCTGCCCTATGGGTTGCTCGTCGTGGTGATCGCGTTTGTTGTCCTCTATCCGGCGTATCGGCTCGTTTGGCGGTCGTTCCATGTCGGCGCGACGGCGACGGTCACCTTCGCGCCGTACCACGATCTCGCCACGGATGCGCGGACGCGGATCGCATTCGGCCATACGCTGGTCGTCGGAGTCGCTGCGACGGTGGCCGCCACGGCGCTGGGCGTCGCGCTCGCCTGGCTCGTGGTGCGGACGAATCTTCCGGCGGCGGCGCTTTTCCGGCTGGCCTTCGCGCTGCCGTTTTACGTACCGTCGTTCATCGGCGCGATTGCCTGGCTGCAAATTATCGGGCCGGTCGGCTATCTCAATCAGGCATACAAGCACCTCGCGGGGACGGGCGACCCACTTTTTCGCGCGTACGGTGTTGGTGGGGTGATTTTCCTGCTCGTCCTGCATCATTATCCGCTCGTCTACTTACCCGTTGTCGCGGCGCTCGACCGCTTTCAGCCCGTGCTGGAAGATGCGGCGCGGGTGGCGGGCGCGTCGTCGCGTCGTGTTTTCCGCGATGTCAGCCTGCCGCTGCTCGCGCCCGCCGTGCTGGCAGGGACATTCCTCGTCTTCGTCACCTGCATCGCGGACTTCGGCATTGCGGCGGTAATGGGTATACCGGGGCGATACTACGTCCTGACGACGCGGATTTATCAGGTCGCGCTCGACTACGACACGCGCAACAATCTCGCCTTCGCCGCCGCAATGTCGCTTGTGCTCGTCGTCGTGGCGGGCGGCGCGCTGTTCGTGCAGCGGCGATTGCTGGCGCGGCGGCACTACGCGATTGCGGGCACGCAGGGTCGGTCGGTAGATCGCTTGCCGCTTGGTCGGTGGCGCTGGCCGGTGACGGCGCTTGCCGCCTTGTTCGTGGTTGGTGTGCTTGTCGCACCGCTCATCGCGGTCGCGCTCTCCGCACTGACGCGCGTGGCGGGGTTCGCGCCGACGCCGGGGAATCTGACACTGCACAACTTTCACATCGCCTTTGTAGAAACCGCCGCCACGCAGCGGGCGATCCGCAACAGCCTTGTACTCGCCGCCCTGAGCGCGACGATCATCATGATCCTCGGCGCGGCGTTGGCGTATTTCCGCTTGCGCGGGCGCGTCCGGGGCAGCGGCACGCTGGAAGTGCTGGCGACGTTGCCATACGCCGTGCCGGGGACTGTTTTGGCACTCGCCTTCATCCTCGCCTTCGCGCGCCCCATCTTCGGGTTGCGGCTTTACAACACGCTCTGGATCATCCTGCTGGCCTACCTCGCCCGCTTCCTGACGTTTGGCCTCAGCACGGCGAGCGCCGCGCTCGCCGGTGTATCGGAAACCCTGCCTGCCGCCGCGCGGGTTAGCGGTGCGTCGTGGTGGCAGGCGCAGCGCGATACGGTCTTCCCGCTCGTCCGGCCCGCGTTGCTCGGCGGCTGGCTCTTCGTCTTCGTGCCCTGCCTCGCGGAACTGACGGTCTCCGCGCTGCTCTATTCGGCGGGGAACGAGACGGTCGGCGTCGCGGTCTTCAATCTGCTGGAAAGCGGGATCGTCGCACCCGCCGCCGCCCTTGCGCTTGTCCTGATGCTCGTCGCGCTCGGTGGTTCGCTCGTGGCGCAAGGGTTGACGCGGCGGCGGGAAACCTAACCTCCGGTCCCCGAGCGCATGTACGTCAATGACGTATGATAATGGTATTGAACGCTGAACGCGGTGAGGAAATCGGTCACATGGCGCAGGTTGTCC
>JBBSFO010000432.1:0-4888 GCA_038238655.1 Thermomicrobiales bacterium
AGATTGAAACTCGCCATCGCCAGCGGATAAAGTGGCAAATACGGCTGATGATGCCGCATCACGCCCGGCAAATGCTGCATGAACGACGGGTGAATCTCCCACCGCCGGTACGTCTCCGGCATCCGCTCCCGGTCGTAGATGCTCGTAAATACTGGCGCATCAGGAAAGAGCGCATGCAACTGCTCAACAACACGTTCCGCCCCACCATTTTGATTCAGATAGTCATGCGCTAGTGCAACTCGCGGAAGTACTGAGTACTGAGTACTGAGTACTGAGTTAGACACTATGGAGTCCCGGGCGTTGTTGTCGCTCGACGGAGGAGCGCAGACCGCCGATGATGCGTGATACCTCTTCAGCGCGTGCTAGCAACGAATCGAAGGCTGATTTCTCAAGGTAGCCGACATCATGCGCTACATATAACTGCGAGCGCACTTCTCCGCACGATGACTTAGCGATAGAAAGGAACTGAGCGAACTCTGCACGCCTCCCGCGCTCAAACCCCTCAGCAACGTTCGACATAACGGAAACAGCGGCACGTTGAATCTGCCTTGACAAGCCATAATCGGCTGCGAACGCACCGATACGGGTGGCAACATAGATAGACGCTGTTAATGCCCGTGCCTTCTGCCACGCGTGAAGATCCTCAAATCTCTGTACGCCTCCTGCCACCCCGTTTCCTCCTTCGCTCAGTACTCAGTACTCAGTACTCGTCACTCAATACGCGCCGCGCATGCTCAAGACTGCGCGCGGGGTGCGAAGGAGGATTTCGAGGTCGAGGCGGACGGACCAGTTTTCGGCGTAATAGATGTCGAGGCGAACCATCTCCTCGAAGGTCAGGTCGCTGCGACCGGAGACCTGCCAGAGGCCGGTGATGCCCGGTGTGACGGCGAGCCGCTGATGGTGCCACGGCTCGTAGTGATCCACTTCGGCCCGAACCTGCGGGCGCGGGCCGACGAGACTCATCTTGCCGATCAGCACATTGACCAACTGCGGTAACTCGTCGAGACTCGTCGGGCGGATCAACCGCCCAATGCGCGTGCGGCGCGGGTCGTCCTTGTGCTTGCGGAGCCGGATATCGCCATTACCGTTGGACAAGACGATTTCCTTCAACTCCTCCGCGTTCGCATACATGGAGCGGAACTTGTAACAGGTGAAGTCTTTTCCGCCCTTACCGACACGCGTCTGCTTAATAAAGACCGGGCCGCGCCTGTCGTCAATCTTGATCGCGAGCGCGATGATGAGCATGGGGATCGCCGCGATCGCTAGCGCGACACCCGCGCCGAGAATGTCCACGCCGCGTTTGATCCAGAGGTTCCACCCGCGAATCCGGCTGGCGCGCACGCTAATCAGCGGCACGCCGTTCAGTTCGTTGATTTGCACGCGCCCGAGCGAGAGTTCGAACACATCCGGCACGAGTTGGAAGCCGACATCGGCATCGCGACAGGTCGTGATTACACCGAGGATGCTGTCGTGTGCCTGCGGCGGCAGGGCGATCACGACTTCGGAGATGCCTTCGTCCTTGATGACCCGGGCGAGCGCGTCGCTCCCACCCAACCGCTCCGGCCGCATGATACTGCGACTCGTCGCGATGGCCCAGTCTTCCCCGACGGGCAGATCGTCCACGAAGCCGACGAGGTGGAATCCGAGGTCGTTGTGCGTGGCGAGGTAGCTCATCACCCGCTGCGCCGCCGGGCCGGAACCAACAACAACCGCCCGCTCCACGCCGATGCCACGCTGCCAGAGGCGGTCGCGCACCAGCCGCCGGACGCCACGTTCGAGCGTCACGAGCAGAAGAATTGCTCCCCACGCATAGACGACAAACAGGCGAGAGGAGACGAACTCCGGCTGTAGGAAGACGATCACCAGCACGGCGGCATTGGCGACCGTCACCGCGCCCCACGCTGTCGTCGCTTCCGCCAGAAACGTCGTGCCACGCGGCAAGCGATACAGCCCACGAACGCCGAACGCGAGCACAATCGCGCCGACCAGCAGGATTGCGTAGAAGCGATAGTCGTCGAGCGTCCGGAAGTCGAATCCCTCAACCGCACCGCCCCACTGCGCCGTATAGCGCGCCCAATACGCGAGGCGAAACGCGAGCGCGACGGTGAACCCATCGAGCAGCATCAGGGCGAGAATGCCGAGCGGTTCGAACCAACGCGGATACGCGGCGCGCGGCAGAGCGGCAGACGATAGGGTGCGTTCTCGCTCGATCACTGACACGATAGCATCCCACCTCCACCACCGGTTCATCTCGCGCGACCGGATCATCCCGATCCTGGCACTCGCGGCTGAGTATAGCATACGGTAAAGTGTACGTACACCCGAAATAGCAATAATCCGCAGAGGATGGGGAGCACTGGGGGGTTTGAAGTAAACACCGACACACCCGGATTTGTGCCATCGCACCCGCTTATGGTTTCTTCTCCGGCGGAGAGTCTACACCATTGAGTGTATTCACAACCTGGATCAAGTCGCCCAACTCGTAGAAGTCAACGGCGATGATGTTCGGCAGATGCCCGCGCTCCTGCTGACATTGCCGCGCCCGTGCCAGCAGCAGATCGTAGTCATTGACGATGGCCGCATCACCCGGCGAGGGCGGAATCTTCTCGATCCAGTGATTGATCTGGAAGAGCGGGTTGCCCGGCTTGCCCCGGTTCGGCTGGCAACTGAATTCCTGCGGCGTTTTGAAGGTGTAAGGCGTCTCCTGGACGAGCGAAAAGCCGTCGTGGTACCAGGCGGGTTTCGGCTTGTTGCCGACATTCTCGGAAAGCACAACCACGCGCTCATCGTTCTCGATCATCTCGCGGAGCGTCGGGAACGGCATGCCCGGCATATGCGTATAGACCGCGTCAATCAACCGGCTCCGGTTGAAGGCCGCCTCCATATCCTCGGGGGAAACGTAATCTTCGAAGAAAAGGATGATGATCTCGTTTGGGTTGGCGTCGAGCCAGTCATTGATCTCGCCGAGCGCCGTATCGAGGGGCGTCGCACCGAGTTCGCAAAAGACGTGACAAAGATAGACTCCCCGTTTCGTGCCCGCCCTGGCCCCCGTAACACGGCGCGCCGCGATCCGCTGCGCTGCGGCGATCACCTCCGGGTCCACGCCCGCCTCAACAATCTTGCGCGTACTCGGATCGCTCGTATCGGTACTGACACCGCCATCGCCGGGATAGCCATAGTGGGCATCAAGGAGCAGGGCACGGACGCCGAAATCGAGCTGGTCAATGATGCCGCCGTTGTGCTCGGCATTCAACCAGCCCGGGGACTGGGCGGCAGACATCGAGTTGTGCGTCGCGGGGAAAACGACCTCATCGAGCCGCCGGTCGCAGAGTTCCTTGAAGCCGTTGCAGGTGTCGGCATCCGGCGCGGAGACATAGGTGTCGCTGCGGAGCGCGTCGCGTTGCGTGTACAGGGCAAACCCGCCGACCGCCACGAGGCCGACGAGCGCGGCAATGGCGAGCGGCCGTGCGTTGAGGCCGACCGGAAGCCGCCGTCTCCTTTCCGCTGCAACCGCATCGGCGGTGGCTGGGGCAGTGGACCAACCGGCGAGACGCACCAGTTCGGTGATCGCACCGTAGATCGCCAGCAGACCGATCGCGCGTGCCATCATGGCGATTAGCAGCATTGGGTAGGCGAGTAGCAGCCCACCGGCGATGAGGACGCCGAGGATGTACAGCAGTTTGGCCCAGCGCGTCGTCGGTGTCCGCGTGACGATGCGGCGCGCGTTCTCGATCTGCGTGCGAGCGGTGGCGAGGCGGAGCGTCGCGGAGGCTGACGCGGCAAGCAGTACGCCAACGATGCCGATGACCTTGACCCAGGCGTACAGTTCTCCCAGAAACGTATTGTAGATCGCCGAAACCGCTGCGGAGGAGGCAAAGTCGTCGAACTGCCCGACGAGGATGTCGCGCCCAATAGCGAGGGCGAGCCAGATAATCAGCGCGCCAAGGGCGAGAGCAATGCCGATCCCTGTCACCGCGCGCCGCCGGTCCGCCGCGACGGCGACCGCGCCGATCAGCATGAGGCACCCGACGATCCCCAGCCCCAGCACGATCCGTTCGATCGTCACGCCCGTTTCGACGATCTGCGCGGCGTACGGGCGGTCGGAGAGTTTAATCAACCCCGTGCGGAATCCCACCGGAACATTCGCCGCGAGATTTGGATCGAATGCCTTGAGTGCGCCGAGGACGATCGTCGTTCCATCGGAGATGTCGAGCACGAGCGTCGGCTTGTCGGTGCTGAAAAAGGTGCGATGCACTTGCAGCAGTGCGGTCGTGAGGATTTTCTGGAACGGCTTGCTGCCGATCACGCTATCAACGACCGTCTGGATCAGGGGGCGGGCGGCGATCAGGTCCTGCCGTTGCGCGATGATTTGGTCAACCAGTTCACTCTCGATCTCCGCCTTGACCGCCGGGTGCTGGATCGCCTTGACGGCGGTGCCCGCGAAGCGGCTGGACGAATACACGGTGTCGTAGACCGAACCAGCCATAACTCCGACCATCACAAGGAACGCACCGACAACAAGGAACAGCGTCCAGAGCGCCGACCGGGACGCGGTCGGCGCCCGCCATTGCCGGACCACCGCATTCCCCGCCATCTTCCCTCTCCCCACTGATGTCATTATCGGAACGTCGCATCAGTATACGATAGGGGCGAAACCGATTGAACCACCAAGACACCAAGAACACCAAGGAGACACGAAAAAGGGAGAAGTAAATCCAAACGACTTCGTTTTCTTACTTTCCCTCTTGGTGGTTCAACCTCCCCTCTCTGCGGCTCCAACGGTTCCGCCCGTCGCCTGCATGCTATACTCCCGTGGGAAATGGGCGCGGCTTGAGACGGGGAAGCGACATGTGGCGGCATGAGTGAGACGGGCGGGGACGAGCAGCAA
>JBBSFO010000433.1:0-4886 GCA_038238655.1 Thermomicrobiales bacterium
GATGGCCGTCAATTGTCGCCGCCTCGCCCCGCCGACCACGAAGAGTTCGGCGGGCGTCGTCGCGTCCGTTGCTAGCACCACCATCCGCCCATCTGACATTTGTCGCGCCCCGATGATGACGCGCTCGTCGCCGAGCAGGCAACGCGTGTCGCCGCCAGCGGCGGGAACGGTGTACAGATGGCTGTTGCCACCATCGGTGACGAGGAAGCGGATCGCGCTGCCGTCCGTGGACCAGAGGGGGAGATGGGGCGTCTCCGGGAGCGTTTGATCGTGCAGCGTGCCGTTGCCGACTTGTCGGTCGAGCGACGCTGTGCGACAGCGGGGCGGCGCGCTGCCGTCGGCGGGGACGGTCCAGAGGCGCGTCGTCGCGGACCACTTGTCGCCCTCGTTGTGGCCGAAGAAGGCAATCGTTTGTCCGTCGGGCGAGAAGGCGGGGGAACTCGATTCGCCGGCGCTCTCGGTCAGTTTGCGGGCTGCGCCATCCTGGGCGGGCACCGTCCAGAGATCAGAGCGGGAAACGCGGTCGCGGTCTTCTTCGCGATACGAGACAAAGGCGATCCGCGATCCGTCCGGTGACCAGGCGGGCTGGCTGTCGTCCCATTCACCTTCCGTCAGTTGCGTCCGCTCGCCGCCCTCTGCCGGAATGACGAAAAGGCGATCGTAGCCACCATCCCAGAAGCCGCCGTCATCATGCTTGTATTTGCGGCGGGTGATCGTGCGGACGCGGTTCTCCCAGGCGCGCTTCGTCTTCGCGTCTGCGTCCTTTTCAGGGGCCTGTTCGCCGCCGATGTGGGCAACGTAGGCGATGCATGTGCCATCCGGCGACCAGACGGGATCGCTCGCCGCGTCCTTGCCGTGGGTCAGTTGCCGCGCCTCACCGCCGTGCAGATCGAGCAACCAGAGGTGCGTCGTGTCGTGCGCGCGGTCGGAAACGAAGACGAGCCGCGTCCCGTCCGGCGACCAGCGCGGCGACGTATCCTTGTTCGTCCCGGCGGTCAGCGGTGTTGGCTCGGCGTTGCCATCCGTCACGACGAGCCAGATGCGCGAGCGATATGCGTTCTCCTCCTCGTCCGCTGTCGTGACAACAAACGCGACACGGCTACCGTCCGGCGACGGCTGTGGGTCGCCGACGAACCGGAGCACATACAGATCGTGCGGGACGACACGGCGGATTTCTTCGCTCATAGTCATTCCTCCTTTGTGAGAAGTGGATTCACAGGCTGGAAAACCTGTGCTACCGTTTGTCGCTCTTTAGAGTCCCAGTCGTTCGCGATGCCCGTCCGGCGCGTGAACGCGGTCGAGATGAGCGCGCAGAAGATCGCGGAAATGGCCCTCCCGTACGGGATTATCGAGCGGGTGATCTTGTGCGGGATCGGTCGTCAGGTCGAAAAGTTCGTGGCGCGCTTCGTATGCGCCCGTCGCGCCGTGGCGGAGCGGCGCCTTACCGGTCTGCGGGATTTTGAAGAGCGGAATGTTGTAGGTGTGGCCGAGGAAGCGGCCCATCTCCGCCTGTGCCAGTTCATCGCGCGACATGAAATTGTGGAAGGTCGTCGGCATGGCGGTGTACGCGGCGAGTTTCGTCTCTGCGTGCATAGGATTACGGAAATACGTACTGCGGCCATCGGTCGCATTGAGCGCCATGCCGAAGTATCCGTAGATGATCGAATCGTGGACGGATTGATCCGCTTCGAGTGCAGAACGGAGCGAGGCGCCGTGCAGGTGCGGCGGCGGCGGCGCGCCGCAGTAATCGAGGAATGTCGGCATGAGGTCGGTCGTCTGCGTCAGCGACACGACGCGGCTTCCCGCACGCTGCGAACCGGGCAGATGGACGATCAAGGGAATGTGTGCGATCTCGTTGTAGACGGGCATCGCGTTCTTCATCCAATACTCGTGCTCGCCGAGCATCGAGCCGTGATCCGTCGTCAGCACGACCATCGTGTCGCGCCACGCATCCTGCGCGTCGAGCGTGTCCCAGAGCCTGCCAAGCCAGTGATCGGTCATCGTCAGCAGGGCGGCGTAGCATTTACGGATGTGTGCGATGGCATCGGGATTGTCGCGGCACACGCCGTAATCGGGCCAGTCATAGAGCGGGCCGGTCCATGTATCGCCGTACATTTCCAGGTATTTCGGCACGACGTAGAAGGGTTCGTGCGGGTCGAAGAGTTCGAGTTGCAAAAACCAGTCGTCGCTTTCCCGGTTGTCGTCGAGCCAGCGGATGGCGTGCTCGATGCAGCGTGGGCCGGAGAACTCGTGTTCCTCGCGTTGGGCGAAGCGGTTCTGGATGTTCTGCCGGTCGTTGTTGCGGCCCATGCTTGCGGGGAGGGCGGGGGCGTCCACGCGGCTGATCCAGGCATCGCTTTCCTGCCCGCGCTCGAATTGCCAGGTGTCGAAACTGCTGTTGTGCCCCTCGCCGCCGAGGTAGAAGTAGTGGTAATGATCGGTGATGAGGTGCGAGAAGACCTTTGGAGATGCCTTGCGTAACTGCGTGGGCAGCAGATCGTCGAACGGTTCCAACGGCCCCCAGCCGCGTTCGAGGAAGTTATGCCGCCCGGTCATGAACTCTCGCCGCGCTGGCATACAGGGCAGTGAACCGACCCAATGGTTGTCGCAAATCACCGACCGCTCCGCCAGCCGCGCGATGTTCGGTGTCCGCACCCAATCGGTCCCATACGGCTCGAGATAATCGCGCCGCAGCGTGTCGAGGACGACAAAGAGGACTTTCATTCGCGTGTTCCTTTTGATGTGATTCGGACATATGCTCCGATCAATACGTCACGATGGTAGCAGATTGTTTGGCGTCTTTCCCCACACGGACACGTATGACGGCGAACGGTGGGCAGTGGCTCAGTTTGGCGATTTTCCGTCCATATACTGGCCTCCGTCCATCAAAATGAGCCACCACCCAATCGTGATAGACGCCTCGTCGAGGATATGGTAAGAACACTATGGCATTATTCTTACGAGTGAGCATTTGAGGAGAAATCTATGAGGGACTCGTCCTCTACCGTGACAAGCAAGGGACAAATCACGATACCGAAGCATATGCGAGAGCGATTGGGCATCGTTCCTGGCGAGCAAATGATTTTTACACTCGATGACGATGGCTTGCACATTGCGCGGAGTGTCAGCATTGTTGAGCGAACTGCGGGAGCTTTGAAGCCGCTGCCTGGTGTGAAAATCCCCGCAACCGCGATGGAAATGCGTCGAATGGCGGAAGAGGCAATTGCTGAAGAGGGATATCAGCGTATGGGTCGGCGATAATGGCGCTTCCGTTCCTGGATACAAACGTTTTCGTGCGACATCTCACGCAAGATAACGCGGATCATTCGCCGCGTGCGAGCCAATTGCTTATGCGCATCGCGCAAGGAAAGCAGCAAGTCCGAACGGCGGACACGGTCGTATTCGAGACGGTATTCCTGCTGGAAAAGCACTACCGCCAGCCGAAAGCGATTATTCGCGCGAATGTCTTGCCGCTGCTGACGTTACCGGGCATCGTCCTTCCCGGCAAAGAGCGGTTTGAGAAGGTGTTCGACTACTATGTCAACCGCAACCTCCCGTTCGCGGATGCATATCACGTCGCGCTCATGGAGGGGGAGGGGTTGACTGAGATCATTACCTTCGACGAGGATTTTGATCGCATCCCGGGAATTATCCGTATCGAACCCTGATCTGAGGACGCATGATGACAAACACGCGGGCTTCGTCAAGCGACGAGTTTCCACAGCGGAAACCGGGCTCGATTGCCGAAGCATTCTTGGAGAATGCCAAACAGACACCGGAGAAGACATGCATCGTCTTCGAGGGGAAGACGTACACGTACGCATGGTTGCGGACGCGGGCGGAGGCGTTTGCGGGCGCGTTGAGCGCGTGGGGCATCGAACCGGGGGACCGTGTCGCGCTTTTTTTGGATAATTGCCCGGATTTCCTCGCGGCCTATCTCGGCATCTGGCTGGCGGGCGGCGTGGTCGTGCTCGTCAACACGCAGTACCGGCAGGTGGAATTGCGCCACATCCTCGGTGATGCGGGCGTGCGGCTCTGCATCACCGACCGCGAGCGGCTGGCCGAACTCGACCGCGTGCGCGCCGAACTGCCCGATCTGGAAGCGGTCGTGGATGTTGATGCGAAACTCGATGCGTTTCTGGCGAGCGGCTACGACTATGCGCCCAATCTGCCGTTCGCCGACGATCTCGCGGTGATCGCCTATACCTCGGGCACGACGGGGCGGAGTAAAGGCGCGATGCTCCTGCACCGGAATTTGATTGCCAATATCACGTCGCTGCGGGAAGCGTGGCAATGGACGGCGGACGACCATCTACTGCTTACGCTGCCGCTCTTCCACGCCCATGGCCTGATGGTCGGCGCGCACGGCACGCTGGCAGCGGGCGCGACGATGACGCTCCACCGCCGTTTCGATGCCGCGCCAATCTACCACACGCTCTGTACCGAGCCGATGACGATGTTCTTCGGCGTGCCAACGATGTACATCCGTCTGCTCACCGAGGCCGCCGCGCACCCGGAGATGCGGCCCCGCCCGCTGCGGCTCTTCGTCTCCGGCAGCGCGCCGCTCAGCCCGCAGACCTTCGCGGAGTGGCGGGCGCTGACCGGGCAGGTGATCCTCGAACGGTACGGCATGACCGAGACGATCATGAACACGACGAACCCGTACGACAGCGAGCGGCGACCGGGCACCGTCGGCCTGCCCTTCCCCCGGCAGGAGGCGCGCGTCGTAGCCGTTCGCACGCGGGAGCCGCTGTCCGATGATGAGACGGGTGAGATCGAGGTGCGCGGGCCGCACGTCTTCGTGGGCTACTGGCAGCGACCTGACGCCACTGCCGACGCCTTCGACGCGGACGGCTGGTTTGCGACCGGCGATCTCGGCCACCGCA
>JBBSFO010000434.1:0-4879 GCA_038238655.1 Thermomicrobiales bacterium
ATGACGCCACGTTCCATCCGCACGATGCGCACGCTTTCGCGCAGCACGACTTCCACCTGCCGCGCGTCCTTGCCGAACTGCTCGGCGATCCGCACCGCGAGGGCCGAGGGCGTGATCGTACGGAGGTCCACCAACTGCCCCTCCGCCTTCGACACGATCTTGTGCGTGATGACCACCACATCGCCATCCATCAGGGGCCGTGATCGCGTGCCTGCCGCGATCAACGCCGCGACATCCGCCCCCGCCTCAACCTCACCGATCCCCTCGACGCCCGTAATCTCGACGCTCATGGGTGCCTCCCACATCTGGACAAACGTGAACCGCAGAGACGCAGAGAACACAGAGAAGCGCAGAGAAGAGAAATCCTTTTTTGTTTCCCCTCATTCCCTCTCTGCGCCCTCTGCGTCTCTGCGGTTCAATCGGTTTCATCTCGTCTACTATCTGCTTCCCATCCGTTCCCGTACATCATCGGGGGTATCAACGTCGCCCGCAATGCCTGGGGTGCGGGCGACCGCATAGGAAAGGTGGGTGCGTTCTGCGGCAGCGATGTACCGCGCGAAACTGTCGGGGCCGAAAAGAAAGGGGAGCGCATTGGGCGGGGCGAGCAAGAGCGCGTTGGTGCCGTGACCGGTATGATCGGGGGCAAGCACAGCGGCTGGGGATAATGGCAGCAAGCGAACCACCGTCGCAATGTCGGCGGGATCGAGACGCGGTAGATCGGCATGGAGGGCGAGAACCGCCTCCGCGCCATGCGTGAACGCGTCCATTCGTGCCTCGTCGAGCGCCGGGTTCAGGCCGGTACTACGCTGTCGCAAAGCCCCCACGCCACGCGCCGTCGCGAAATCGAGGACCGCCGTGTCTGGGCTGATCACCGTGATCCGCGCCAGTTCGCCCGATGCCTGCGCCGCCGCAATCACATGCCCGAGCATGTCGAGCATCAGCGCGGCGCGTTCACCGCCGCTGAAGGGCGGCGTGAGGCGGGTCTTCGCGTTGGCGAGTTCCTTGACCGGGATCAGGGCGTGGATCTGCACGCTCAGGCCACCGGCTGCCGTGCGCCGAGCGATGCCGCGAAGGCGAGTACATCGCGCGCCAGTTGCTGCCGGTCGGCGCCGCTTTGCATTACCGTCTGTGCCACGTGCACCGCCATACCGAGACCTTCGATGCGCGGCGTATCCGACGTGTCGAGCGCGTCAATCGTCATCGCGTCGAGAATGCCAACATATCCCGTGGCGACGCCATAGGCGGAAACTTCCATGCCGCGCGCGGCGAGCATCCGGTCTGCCGGACCTTTGAGCGCCTTGCCGCCGACAATCGGCGAAACGGCGATTTTCACGGCGGGGCTGGAGACGAGCGCGTTCCGCATCTCCGGTACGGCGAGGATCGGGCCGATGCTCACGAGCGGATTGGAGGGGCAGAAAATGATTGCATCGGCGGTCGCTAGCGCCGCTGCAACGTCCGGTGTCATCCGGGCGTCTTCGATGCCCGCGAACCGAATTTGTGTGACGTGGTCTTCGTGGCGGCGACGCACGAAGTAATCCTGAAAATCGCGCCACCCTTCCGGCGTCTCGACTTCCGTGCCGACCCGCTCGTCGCACATCGGTAGCAGCCGGGCGCGGATGCCGAGCGGTTCGGTCAGGGAGGCCGTTACATCGGTCAGTCGTTGCCCGGCACGCAGTCCCGCCGTGCGCTTCAGGTGCGTGGCGAAATCCGCGTCCCCCAGACGGAACCAAATATCTTCGTCGTATCGTTCAAGCATGCCGAGCGTCGTGAAGGTATCGTCCACGACGCCCCAGCCCGTTGCCGGATTGGCGAGACCGGCGAGGGTGTACATCACGGTATCGAGATCCGGGCTGATGGAGAGGCCGAAGAGTTCCAGATCATCGGCAGTGTTGCCGATGATCGTCAGTGTATCTGGCGACAGAACCCGATACAGGCCGTCGGCGAGTTTTGCCCCGCCGACGCCCCCCGCAAGCGCGACGACGTTCACGCCGCGCCGCCCGCCGCTGCCGTCGCCGTCGCTTTTTCCGGCCACGTCAGATTCGGCATGACGTGCTTCGCCATTCCGGCGATCCACTCCGACTGATTGCGCCCGACGTTGTGGACATAGATTTCATCGAAGCCGAGATCAATGTATTTCTGGACATTGGCGCGCTGCTCGTCCCAGTCCGGCGTCATCAGCACGCGGTTCTTGAAGTTTTCCGGGCGGATGTACTTCGCCATCGCCTGGAAATCCTCGGGGTTGCGGACATCCGCCTTCGGCCACGGCATGCCGCCGTTCGGCCACTCCTTCATCGCCCACTCGACGCACTGCTCCTGCGTCTCCGCCCATGAGGTATGGATCTGGATCAGTTTCGGCATCGCTGCAGGGTCCTTGCCTGCTTCGCGCGCGCCTCGCTCGAACCGCTCGAACAATCCCTTGATCTTGTCGTCCGCCGCACCCACCGTAATCAACCCGTCCACCGTCTTGCCGGTGCGCTGCGCGGTGATCGGGCCGGCCGTGGCGATGTAGATCGGCGGCGGCGTGTCCGGCATCGTGTAGAGTTTGGCGGATTCCAATGTGAAATACTCGCCCTTGTGCTTGACGACCTTGCCGGTGAAGAGTTTCTGGATGATTTCGACCGCTTCGGTCATCATCGCGAGGCGCGTCGGCGCTTCCGGCCAGACGCCGCCGATGATGTGCTCATTGAGCGCCTCGCCGCTGCCGAGGCCGAGGTAGGTGCGGCCGGGGAACATCGCCTCCGTCGTGGCGGCGGCATGCGCGACAACCGCCGGATGGAAGCGGAACGTCGGACAGGTGATGCCCGTGCCGAAGCGCATCGTCTTGGTCGCCTGACCGAGCGCGCCGAAGAAGGTCCAGACAAACGCCGCCTGCCCCTGTTCCGGTGTCCACGGATGGAAGTGCTCCGACGCGAAAACGCCCCCGAAGCCGACGTCCTCCGCTTCCTGGCACCAGCGAACGAGATCGTTCGGATGGAACTGTTCGAGCGATGCCGAGTACCCAATGAAGCCCATGATTCCTACCTCCTTGTGGTGGGTTCGGGGTTTGGGGAATCTACCCCGAACCCCGAACCACTAAAACCCCCGCTCCAGCACGCCCTCGATCTTCATGCGCAGGGTGATCCGGTGTTCCTTGCGGAAATTCGGCGTGGATTCCCGCGCGCGTTCCGGGCCGTTATAGCGTGCGGAGAGACGCGCGATGTCTGCCTGGGCAATCTCCTGCTCATCATTGAGTGTCACCGTGCCGCGCAGGGTAACGAAGCGCTGCCCATCCTCGACGCAGATCGCGATGCGCGTATCGCGGTCGAGGTTGCGATCTTTCAACCGTCCGCGCGCGGTATTCATCATGATCTCGTCGCCCTGGAGTTCGTACCACATGACGGTGAGTTGCGGCGTGCCGTCCTTGTTGATCGTTGCGAGCACGGCGAATCGCTTCTCGTCCAGGAATGCGCGCGCTTCGTCCGTCAGTTGTGTCGCCAATGAAATCTCCTATTCTTCCTCACCCCCGGCCCCTCTCCATCGCCACGAGATCACGGACTGTAGCAGGTTCGTCCGGCGTTGGAGAGGGGAGTTGGGATACGCTGCCCACTGCCCACTGCCCACTTTGTTCACACCCAGTGAACGAACTCGACCTTGTTGCCGTCCGGATCACGATAAAAGGCGTTCATTACCTTTCGCTCGACACCAGGGATGCTGCGCGTATCGAGCGGCGTTTCGGCGACGTATCCGGCAGCATCGAGGCGCGCGCAAATTTCCGCGATGTTCTCGACGGCGAGGCCAATGTGGTCGAAGACGCCGTATGGGTGCGCGCCGGGGTCGTCTGTCTGCTTCGCCAGTTGCACGCCGGGCAGCCAGTAAAAAACTGGCGCATCGTCCGTCCCACTCCGCCGCAGGACAGGCAGTCCGATCAGGTCGCGATAGAACCCAAGCGCAGTATCGAAATCCTTCACCTTGATGCAAACGTGCAGGTTCTCGCTATCAACCCGCGCCGCAAACCCCTCAGCCACACTTCCCTCCTCTCGAAAATCCGAATCACAAAGACACAGAGAGCATAGAGAAGATACAAAGAGAAAACCACACGTCCGCAATCTCTATTCCTCTTCTTCTCGTTTTTCTCCTCTCTGTGTCTTCAGTCTCTCTGTGCGTACACGTCTCCCGATCATTCTACAGGTTTTGCAGTGGCCGGGCGCAGGGTAAAGAGGACGGGGAGGGCAGTGCGGCCCCAGGTGTCGAGCGGCTGGCTCGGGCTGCGGTATTTTTCGACCAGCAAGCGGCGGATCAGGGCATCGTCCGGTTCGTCAGGCGCGACGATGCGGGCGGTGGCCGGGAAGAGGAGCGGGCCGAGTTTGAGTGTCACGTCCGGCTCCTTTTGGAGATTCCGCACCCAGTCCGATTGCCGCCCACCACCGGCCATCATCGCGAGCCGGGTCGCGTCGCCGGGATCGAGGGCAAACCAGATTTCGATCGTGTGCGGCACTCCGGTCGTGCGGCCTGTCGTCGTCAGATAACAAAAGGGATCGGCTTTCCATTGGCGCGGGTTATGTGTTGTCATGATTGTCCGCCTATCGAAACACGTCCTCCTACGCTCACACTCTTCACTCCTTTTCCTGCCGCGTCACATATCAGTATGTATCTTCGTTCAAATCTATGGAACAGTCCATTTACTTGCATCCCATTCGGAATGGTATGACGGTCGCCGCAAGCGCAATCATCGCGTGTTCGGTCGCCGGGAGCAACGGGGTAGATCGATTGTGGGGGCTGGCAACATGTCCACGCACGCGGACAGCGCACGAAACTGCATCCGAGCAATGATGACGCACTGGCGCTCGGCGTCGCTTCTGTCGCGCGGCACTGCTTTTTCCGGCTACCTGCACGCACTGCA
>JBBSFO010000435.1:0-4864 GCA_038238655.1 Thermomicrobiales bacterium
AGCCCGCCACCACCCATCACGAAGTTCACGCATCATGCAACCGCACAAAAACCGGACATGAAAATCGCGAAACCGTTCGATTGACACGGTGTTATGGACGTGCTACATTCCACCGGAATGAAGCAACGAATGACCGTTTGAGCATTCGACTCAATCAATTGACGGGCCGCCCCATGCAGGGCGGGATTTCAACGTATGAGGGTGCAGTCGGAATCGGAGGTTCGGTATGGGCAGGTATATCACGGGGCGCATCCTTTGGATGATCCCGACGCTTCTCCTGATGTCTCTGGCGATCTTTTTCCTGATGCACGCAACACCGGGTAGCCCGTTCCAGATCGAGAAATCGGGTGCTGGCTACGTCGCGAATCTCAATCATCAGTATGGCCTCGACAAGCCGCTGCCGGTGCAGTATGTCGTCTGGATCGGTAATGTGTTGCATGGTGAATTCGGCTACAGCACGTTTTTCAAGAGCCGCAAGGTGCAAGAAATTATTCGCGAACAGTTTCCGGTCAGTCTCAAGATCGGCTTCCTCGCCACGCTCCTCTCGTTCGCTGGCGGTATCCTGCTCGGTGTACTCGCAGCAGTTAACCAAAACGGTCCGCTGGACTACTTAAGTACGCTGATCGCGATTTTTGGCGCCAGTCTGCCAAACTTCGTCGCTGCATTCTTATTGCTCTTCCTGACGATCATCGTCCTACCAGGGACCTTCCATCTCAATCTCGGTTTCAAGACGACTTGGAGCGGTACGCCGAGGGATTACATCCTGCCGGTGCTCTCGCTCGCCTTCCTCCCACTCGCAACGATCACCAGTTACACCCGCGCCAGCATGCTCGACGCGATCCGCTCGGACTATGTGCGGACGGCACGTGCGAAGGGGGTTGGCGAGCGGCGCGTCATCGGGCGGCACGTTTTGAAGAACGCGCTGATGCCCGCGATTACCCTGATCGGCCCGATCTTCGCCGGTATCGGCACGGGGACGTTCGTCGTTGAGCAGACCTTCGGTATTCCAGGCATCGGTAAGTACTTCGTCACCAGTCTGAGCAACCGGGACTATCCAATGATTATGGCGATCTTCCTGTTGTTTGGCGCGTTCCTCACCGTAATGACGCTCGTCTTCGATGTCGTCTACGGCATGATTGATCCGCGTGTTCGTTTCGTCGGTCGCCGGTAGGCGGAAGGAGTCTCTCTGTGGCAACCTCTGATCGCAGCGAACTTCAGTCCGCGCTCCCCGTGATCCCGGCGACGGCGGATACAACCGCCATCGCGCTCCCGCTGGTCGAGGAAAAAGTCTACAAGCAAAGTAGCCTGTTCAAGGACTCGATGTACCGGCTCTTTCGCAACAAACTCGCCGTCCTCGGCCTCGCCTTTATCCTCTTGATCCTCTTCTGCGCGATCTTCGCGAACTTCATCACCCCATACGGCTACGCCGAAAAAGTGCCGGGCGAGTTCTACCGGACGCGCCCGAACTACTGGTTCCCCTTCGGTACGGACAATGTCGGGCGTGATCTCTTCACGCGCATCATCTTCGGCGCGCGGACTTCGATGATTGTCGGCTTCGGCACCGTCGCCTTCATGCTCGCGATCGGCGTGACGCTTGGCTCGATTGCCGGCTATTTTGCCGGGACGATGGACACGGCAGTCATGCGTTTTACGGACCTTATCAACACCCTGCCCCCGCTCCTCATCGCGATTATCCTGCTCGCCGCGTTCGGCCCCGGCATCTTCAACATCGTCTTCGCGCTCGGCGTGACGAGTTGGGTGACGATGGCGCGCCTGACACGTGGGCAGATGCTCTCACTCCGGGAACTGGACTACATCAAAGCGTCGCGCACGGCGGGCGCGGGCGGTACCTACATCGTCATGCGGCATTTGTTGCCGAACAGCCTGACGCCGCTGATCGTCACGACAACGTTCGCGATCCCAACCGCCATTTTCGGCGAGGCGTTCCTATCGTTCATCGGCATCGGTATCCGCCCGCCAAAGCCATCGTGGGGCGGCATGGTCGCTGAGGGTCAGCAGTTTCTCCGCAGTGATCCGCACTTGGCAATCATCCCGATCATCTGTGTGATGCTGACGATGCTCGCCTTCGTTTTGCTCGGCTACGGCCTGCGCGACGCCCTTGATCCGAAGGGCAACAACTGAGTAGTAACGAGTAGCGAGTAATGAGTAACGAGTCGAAGAATCACTGACCCTCGTTACTCGTTACTTTCGACTTCTGGAGGTATGGGTGGTTGAAACGGCGACATCACGCGCGATAGCGGCGAGTGGTGCGGGTGGGAATGGGAAGAAGCCGATCCTCGAAGTAGACGGGTTGAAGACGCAATTCTTCACCCGCGCCGGAATCGTCTATGCGGTGGACGGCGTTTCGTTCTCGGTGGACGAAGGCGAGACGGTCGGGATTGTCGGCGAGTCCGGCTGCGGCAAGTCGGTCACATCGCTTTCGCTGATGCGTCTCGTGCCGAACCCGCCGGGCAAGATCGTGGACGGGCAGGTCACGTTCCGCGTAGACGACAAGGTGTATGACATCCTCGCGATGGACGATTCTGAGATGCGCAAGGTGCGCGGGCACCACATGGCAATGATTTTTCAAGACCCAATGACGTCGCTCAATCCGGTGCTGACCATCGGTTTCCAACTGACCGAACCGCTGATCCTTCACCTGCACATGTCCAAGGAAGAGGCGCGGCAGCGGGCAATTGAACTGATGAAGCAGGTCGGCATTCCTGGCGCGGAAGAACGACTCGACTCCTACCCGCACCAATATTCCGGCGGCATGCGGCAGCGCGTGATGATCGCGATTGCCCTCGCCTGTAACCCGAAACTCCTGATTGCGGACGAGCCGACGACCGCGCTCGATGTGACAATCCAGGCGCAGATCCTCGACTTGATGCGCAAACTGAATGAGGAGACGGGCACGGCAATCATCCTCATCACGCACGATCTCGGCGTCGTCGCGGAAATGTGCAAGCGCGTGATCGTCATGTATGCCGGGCAGATCATCGAAATGGCGCCCGTCGAAGAGTTATTCAGTCACCCCCGGCACCCGTACACGCTCGGCCTGATGAACTCGGTGCCGCGCATCGGTGTGGATGTCAAAGTGCCGCTCCATCCCATCGGCGGTCTGCCGCCGGACTTGCGCGACCCGCCGAAGGGCTGCCGGTTCCGGCCGCGCTGCCCGCGCCGGACCGCGCAGTGCGAAGAAACACCGGCGCTGGAAGTGATGGGGCCGTTCCATCTCGCGGCGTGCTGGCATCCGATTGAACATGAGCAGACACTATGAAGTAACGAGTAACGAGTAACGAGGGGCAGGGATCGGCCAGTACCACTCGTTACTCGCTACTCGCTACTCGTTACTCTCCGAAGGAGACGATGGTGGCACAGGAAGTTCTGGAGGAATCAGCCAAGCCGATCGAGCAGGACGCGATTCTCGTTGTTGACGACATCAAGAAGCATTTCGATGTCGGCGGCTTTGGGCGTCATGCAAAGATCAAGGCGGTGGATGGTATCTCCTTCTCGATACGCAAAGGCGAAACCTTCGGACTGGTCGGCGAATCCGGCTGCGGCAAGACGACGCTCGGCCAAACAATTATCCGGCTGTACGACCCGACAAGCGGGAAGGTGACATTCGACGGGCACGAGATTTCGCATATTGGTGGCAGCGAACTGCGGAATGTCCGCAAGGGTCTGCAGATGATCTTTCAGGACCCGGCGGCGTCGCTCGACCCACGCATGACGGTTGGCTCGATCATCGCGGAGCCACTGAATATTATCGGCATCGGCACAAAGGAAGAACGGCGCGAGCGAGTCCGCGAACTCCTCCGTGTCGTCGGCCTCAACTCGTACTTCGTCAACCGCTATCCGCACGAGTTTTCCGGTGGGCAGCGGCAACGCATCGGCATCGCCCGCGCCCTCGCGCCGAACCCACGGCTGATCATCTGCGACGAGCCGGTTTCCGCGCTGGATGTTTCGATTCAGGCGCAGGTTCTCAATCTGTTGCGCGACCTCCAACGTCAGTTTGGCCTCACCTATCTCTTTATCGCGCATAACCTCGCGGTCGTCGCACATATCTCGGATCGCGTTGGCGTGATGTATCTCGGCAAGATGATGGAGATCGGCGATAGCAAGACGATCACAGAGAATCCGTCGCACCCATACACGAAGGCGCTCATTTCCGCGATCCCCGTGCCCATTCCGGGGTTATCGCGCAACAGGATGGTGCTCACCGGAGATGTGCCCAGCCCGGCGAACCCGCCATCGGGCTGCCCATTCCACACGCGATGCCCGATGGCGCGGCCCAATTGTTCGACCGATGTGCCGCTTCTGACGCCGCGCGAAAACGATCATTGGGTGGCGTGTCACTACGCATGATAACCATTCTCTTACTGCCAGCACATTGCACACTGCGCGCATCAAGGAGGTGATTGGACGGATTGCCTGTCACTGTCTATACTACGCCGGACATACGTCAGGGGTAATCGGTAACGATACGTGCGTAGCGACAATGCCATCGCCGTGATGGCAACGCACGGACAGAATCATGGAGGGAAAATGGAATCTCGGGACAATTGGGATCAGAAGCAGGTGCTTCAGGACCCGGAGATGCTCGCACGATTGGAGCGCAACCTACGCGGCGCGGGGATGCAGCGCCGGACGTTCCTCGCAATGGCGAGCGCCGTCGCCGGTTCCGCCGCCCTCGCCGCCTGCGGCGGGAGCAGCAGCCCGACCGCGACCAGTGCTCCAGCCGCTGCCACCGCGACCAAACCGGCGGCTGCGGCGTCATCGTCTGCACCAACCACCGCAGCGGCAGCGACCACTGCACCGACGGCAGCGGCTGGTTCCGCTGCTGCGGCGACGAAGGCCCCGG
>JBBSFO010000436.1:0-4859 GCA_038238655.1 Thermomicrobiales bacterium
CGCGTTTTTCGTCGTACCCCTCCTTCTCGATGGCCGTCCGAATCTCGTTGCGGACGGACTTCCAGCGGCGGAGCGGTGCCTGGCGCAGGCATTCCTCGGCGAGCCGGATGCCCCGGTCGAGCGCCGCCCAGCACATCACCTTGGAGTGGACGAAGTGCTGCGGCTCGCCGCGCGACTCCCACAAGCCGCGATCCTTCTCCTTCCAGCGCACGGCGGCGGCGTCCACGAGGTCGAGGATGAAGCGCCAGTAGTCGTCGTCCGGCGAGCTGCCGCGCAGGTGCCAGTGCCAGGCGAGGTCGAGCAGTTCGCCGTAGGAGTCGAGTTGCACCTGATCTGAGGCCGCATTGCCGATGCGTACCGGTTTCGCGCCCCGATAGCCCTCAAGGTGGCCGAGGGTCAGTTCCGTCAGTCGTCGCTCGCCGCCGACGCCATACATGATTTGCAGGTTCTCCGCGCTCCCCGCCGCCGCGCGCTGAATGAAGCGGCGGAAGCCATCCGCCTCGGCGACGTAGCCGATGTCCGTCAGTGAGCGCACGCTAAAACTGGAATCCCGGATCCAACTAAAGCGGTAGTCCCAGTTGCGCTCTCCGCCCGGCGTCTCGGGCAGCGAGGTCGTCGGCGCCGCGATGATCGCGCCCGTCGGTGCGTTGGTGAGCGCTTTCAGCGTGATCGCGGAACGCAGGACGCTCGGCCCGTCGGGGCCATCGAGGGTCGCCTGCGACGACCAGTTGCGCCACCACTCGATCGTTTCGGTCAGCCGCTTGTCCAGTTCGGCGGCGTGGACGCGTTGCGGCGGGTCGCGGTCGAGGCTGGCGGGGTCCTGATACGTCAAAGACGTGCGGACGCGCTCACCGGCGCGAACGGTGAAGGTGGCGTGGAGATCGTGGCGGCCTTGCAGGGACAACTCGGCGTCGGATTGGATGACGAGCGCGTCGCTGCCGCCGATGGCGCTGTACAACCGGATGCCCTCGTGCCGAATCCACGGCTCCAAAACGCCATAATCAAATCGAGGGGCGACCTGGAGGCGGAAGGTGACATGCCCGCGTGTCCCCTCGACGATGCGCAGCAGTTCGAGGCGTGGCTCCAGTTTGCCTCCTGTGTGCATCACGAAGCAGTCGTAGAGGATCGCCTCGCCGCTCCCGGCGCGGAGCGTCGTCGCGAGGACGAGCGTGTCGCCGAGATACTCGCGGAACGATGTGTGGCCGCCGTCGTCGGGGGCGATGGAGCAGAAACCGCCGTGCTCCCAATCGAGCAGTCGCCCGAAGCAACTGCCGGAATCGAAGCGCGGCATGCAGCACCAGTCTATCGAACCCGTGCGGGAAACCAGCGCCGCCGAATGGCAGTCCCCAATCAACGCGTAATCCTTGATCGGCGGGTAGGGGGTGTGCTCTGCCATCGTCGCGCTTCCTCCGCACTTTTTCATCGTCTGGACGCTCGTCGTCGTCTCATCGGTGGCAACGTATAGCATACCGCATACCGGGGGAAACCTAACCCCCGTCCCCCTTCCGTCCCTCGGCGTGGGAAGGGGGTGACTCATCGCGGTACTGTGGCGTATCCGAAACGCGATGGTCTCACAGTGATCTCCTCCCCTTCCTCGCGGGAAGGGGCCGGGGGTTAGGTTCCCCGCCGCGAATTGCGGGAACGGCCCCATTTTGCTATCATGCACCGTGGCGACGCCACCGGAGGGAGAGGTGTCAGAGTGGCCGAATGAGCTCGTCTCGAAAACGAGTAAGGTTTAATCGCCTTCGTGGGTTCGAATCCCACCCTCTCCGCCACAGTCCCAACCTCCGATGGACCCGCCGACGAGCGAAGCAGGGAAGGGTCGCATAGTTTGGCCTAGTGCGCGCGACTGGAAATCGCGTAGGGTGTCACAACCCTCGCGGGTTCGAATCCCGCCCCTTCCGCCACCTGCTTCACTACACGCCGCAGAACGCGGCGACGGATCGTGTGGCCCTCCCGATTCCCCAGGCGGAGCGGGCCTGCGTTTTATTGCGCAGGAGGGACCAATGCGCTTCCGAAATCTTCTTCTATCCAGCCTCGCCGCACTCGCCATCACCGCGTGCGGCGCAAGCAAGGCAAACACGCCGCCAACGACTCCCGTGCCATCGGCAGGTGTGCTGCTCCCTGTCGCGTCGCCCGCGCCTGGTGGCACGGCGACGCCCGTCGCACCGGCAGTGGTGCAGACGGCGGAATCCCCGATCATTCAATTGCCCAGCAATCTGGCGACGCCGGCGCCGCTCGCGACCGCTTCGTCTGCGACGTTGGTGCGCACAGCAACGAGTGTGACCGCCCGCGTTGCAACGGTTGCACCCACATCGCCGCGGACGGAGCCGTCGCAATCGGTAAAGCCGTCCGTTCCCGCACAGGCGACGACGACCGCACGCGTGAGCGATCTTCCGGGCGGAGCGCCGCAGCAGAGTGTCGGCAGTGCGCAAGACGGCCTCGTCCTTCTCAATGTCCGGGTCGGTAAGAACGATGGATTCACGCGCGTCGTGTTCGATCTCGCGAAGGCGGATGGGAGCGCCGCCCCGGTGCCGCAGGCGCGTTTGTGGCGTGATGGCGAAACGGTGATTATCGCATTCGATGGTGTGCGCGAGGATGTCTTCGCACGCTCCCTCGGTGCAGGCGCACAACAGGTCAATACTGGCGTGGTGCAATCAGTCTACCGTATCTCAGTGCGGGACGATTCGGCGATCGCCTATGGGATTGTGGTTCGTGGTGGTGGCAAGGCGACGATGAGTACCGCGACATCACCGACGCGCGTGATCGTGGACGTCGCGGATAAATAAGCGAACTGCGGAGAATTGAGCGTTTTCGGAATAATCGGTAGAAGGCGTCGTTGTTGTGTGATAGACTGTCCGTACAGTCCGGCGAGCGGGCAGGAATCTGCGGTGTGGGACGCGGAAGGAGCGAGCGATGCGCGATGTGATGATCGGGATCGAAGACGTGCTGGCGGAGATGCCGTTCGATCATCCGCGCGAGGCGTGCGGGGTTTTCGGCATTGTTGCGCCCGGTCTCGATGTCGCGCGCATCACCTATTTCGGTCTCTATGCCCTTCAGCACCGGGGGCAGGAGAGCGCGGGTATCGCTGCGTCCAGTGGGGATGTGGGCGCGGATGTGCGCGTTCACACGCGGATGGGCCTCGTCGCGACGGCGTTCGATGAGGATATTCTTCGCTCGCTGACCGGCTCACTCGCCATCGGTCATACACGGTACTCCACAACGGGCTCAAGTATCGCCTGCAATGCCGGGCCGGTTCTGGCGATGAGCGACCTTGGGCCGATTGCCGTCGCGCATAATGGCAACCTCACCAATGCGGCGCTGTTGCGTGCATCGCTCGAAGCACAGGGCGAGACGTTTGAAACCTCGACGGACTCCGAAGTGTTGACCCGTGTGATTGCGCGGTCGCCCGGTGCAACGATTGCCGCGCGTATTCGGGCCGCGATGGAACGGTTCGAGGGTGCATACAGCCTCGCGGTGTTGACCGCGACCGAACTGTTCGCCGTACGCGATCCGCTCGGGTTGCGGCCACTCTCGATTGGACGACTGGGCAGCGGCTGGGTCGTCGCGTCCGAGACGTGCGCGCTGGCGACGACCGGCGCCGCGTTTGTGCGCGATGTCGCGCCCGGCGAAGTTGTCCGTATCACGGCGGAGGCAGGGCCGGAAAGCCTGTCGCTCAAACCCGGCGCGCGCGATGCGCTCTGCGTTTTCGAACTGATCTATTTTGCCCGGCCCGACAGCCGCATGGGCGGCGAGCGCATCCACCTGCTCCGGCAACGCATGGGCGAGGAGTTGGCGCGCGAGCAGCCGGTGGATGCCGATATTGTCGTGCCGTTGCCCGATAGCGCGATCCCCGCCGGGATCGGCTACGCGCGGGAAAGCGGCTTGCCCTATGCCGAGGCGCTGATTAAAAATCGCTACATCGGCCGGACATTCATTCAGCCCGACCAGCATCTGCGCGAGGTCGGCATCGCCCTCAAGTTCAACCCGTTGCCCGAGGTCCTCGAGGGACAGCGTGTTGTGCTAGTGGACGACACGATCGTTCGCGGCACGACGAGTCGCCCCATCGTGCAGTTGCTCCGCGACGCCGGGGCGCGCGAGGTACATATGCGCGTCCACGCGCCGCCGATCCTCTGGCCCTGCTTCATGGGGGTGGACTTCGCCTCGCGCAGCGAATTGATCGCCGCGCGGCTCGATGGCGATGTCGCGGAGATCGGGCGGCAGATCGGCGTGGATTCGCTGGCATACTTGTCGCTGGACGGTCTGTTCCGAGCCATCGGGCAGCCGCGCGAGGGTTTCTGCACCGCCTGCTTGACGGGTGAATATCCGGTGCCGCTCTACGATGTAGCGAGCAAGTTCGCGCTCGAACGGCCACTTGCCGGGGCAGCGGCGCACGCGGCGCGCTAGCAGCGACCCATGGAACCGACCTGGCTGCGGCTCCGCTCCGCCCCCGATTTGCAGCGCGCCTATCTCCTTCGCGGTGCCGTCATCAAGGCGATCCGCGCATTTTTCGATGCGCAGGAGTTCGAAGAAGTCGAGACGCCGCTGCTGGTTTCTGCACCTGGAATGGAGCCGTACCTCGATGTCTTCGAAACACGTCTGACCACGGCGCGGGGCCACTCCTTTCGCGCGTTTCTGACAACCTCGCCCGAGTATGCGATGAAGAAGCTGCTCGTCGCCGGGCTGCCGCGGATCTACCAGATTTGCAAGTCGTTTCGCAATGGCGAAGAGATCAGTCGCGGCCACAACCCGGAATTCACGATCCTTGAATGGTATCGCGCGCACGCCGATTACCTGACGATCATGGCGGACTGCGAGAACCTCCTTGCCGCTATCTGGCGGGCGCTGCATCCCGACGC
>JBBSFO010000437.1:0-4847 GCA_038238655.1 Thermomicrobiales bacterium
ACGCCGCGAAGCCCTTTCCCCTCGCCCGCTTCGCCGCAGGAACCCCCATCCAGCCCGTGTATCCGTACGTGGACGACGTCGGGGAAACCGTTGCATCGGCGCCGCATTAGCGGATGGATGTCGTTGGGTAAACATCTCGCTTGTTTCCAAGCACTGCGGCGCGGTTCCAGTGCCCTTTTCGGGCGACGCCGAGTTCACAGGAGCATTTCCACAACACGCTTCGACATGTCCATACTTTGCCGACGCTGCTACGGGGAGATATGACGATCGCACGAGATGCGTACATCACGGCCGCTGCCCCTTGAGATGGAGATTCTTTTCCGCATGGATCCAAGACATGGTGCATGCGATCACCCAGCAAGCATTGAACAAGGCATGATCCCGGCGTCCCCCTGCCAGCCACCCGCTGGTAATGCAGCCCCCGCCGAGCAATTCCGCCGCGATCACCGCCCGATGCGGGATGCGAAGTGAAGCGATGCGCCCCGCTGGATTACGCAATGCGGGCAGGAGCGCAACGAGTGCCGGTCCGGCGAGCGCGTAACCGACTCCCAACGTTACCTTCGCTGGCACGCTCATGGGCGTATGCTGCCAGAATATCCAGAGGCTGCCCCACCGCGACTCAGACGGCCTTCCCGCTCGCTCAACCATGGCCTAATCTCCTAATCCGACGAAGTTTCACCGTACATGATACATTCGACTCGTAAAACGAGATGACTCGTGGCAAACAGCATAATCGCACGTTCAATCGCTCGCCGCCGCTGCTCCCGTAATTGCCCGGTATGATCGCCCTGCGCTGCTCGAGGACGCTGGCAACAGCGAGCTGCCCGGCGTCGTGTCGCCATCAGAATGGCGTTGCCTTTGTCCACGGCGCGAACGCATTTGTGACGTTTGCAAAGGCGGGCCGAAGCGCCGGGTAATGCCGTAAAAGGACGGTCGCCATATCGTTGTTCGCAATCCAATCGAGGCCGACCTGTGTGTAGACGCGGGGCGTGTAGTCGGTCGTGTAGAAACGGTCGCTGTTCAAGCGCCGCGAGGCCATCAGGACGAAGATCCGAAAGGCGGTGTCGCTGAACCCGAAGCCCTTCGGCGGCTTCTCCGCATACATACCGATCATCAGGTCGACGCTCTCGATGTCGTTTTCATAGACCCGCCGCAGCTCCTCTCGCCAGACCGGATCATCGGTCAGTTGCTCGAAGGTCTTCGCCGGGGTCAGATGGATCAATCGCCGAAACTCGTTGTAGCGCGGGACGCCGCGCTCGCGGTCACGCAGGATATCGACCGACGCGA
This sequence comes from Thermomicrobiales bacterium, assembly GCA_038238655.1. GTDB lineage: Bacteria > Chloroflexota > Chloroflexia > Thermomicrobiales > JALYUS01 > JALYUS01. The sequence goes on from JBBSFO010000437.1 coordinate 1,288, forward strand.
GGTCAAACGTTGTGCCGTTCGGTCGCACATACTTTTGCAGGGAGCGTGGGTAATTGTGGAGCGTGATTGCGCCCGGATGGGAAGTACCGAACGAGTAAAGCAGGTCCGTCATGGCAATCCGTTGAAGGACTTCGTGGGTGCGCCGCCCCGCGACATCGGGGAATGTGCACGCTTCGATCAGTGCGTCATCGGCGGCGGCGCGGAGGCTGTAGTCATCGGGGATAAGCGGATGCATCCGGTAGACGGAGACGAACTCCTCGGTGATCGCGTACGGGACACCGAAGTGATCGGTGTGCGAACCGGGGATGCCGCTGATCACCTCGCTGTCGCTGATCCGCCCGAACAGCTTCGTCACGCGCTCCGATGCTATGCCCCACCAGTTTGTGTGCATGGCCGCCTGCAGGGTCGGGTGGTCGAGGATCGCCGTCGTCCATTCGACTGTATGAATCTTCGCGAGTAGCGCCGCGTTGATCAAGCGTGCCCGTTCGAATAGCGCATCATCCGTCCACGTCGGATATTCCGCATGGAGCCGGTCGCAGATGGCGTTGTGCTCGCGCATGAAGACGGTGTACATCAAGGCCAGGCCGATCCACCAGTCCTGAGCAACATCAACGAGTTGCTCGACCGCTAGCGGGTCGAATGGGAGCGCACCATCGGGGCCTGAGCGGAGTTTGCCCCCTGTTCCTGCCCGCACAAGCATTTGGAATGCCTTCGTGCTCCCATAGATCTGCGAGGCGTCCCACCAGTGAGTCTCGGAATTCATGTGGACGGGTGTCGTCCCTGGGTCGTAGCGACGGCTCGGATGCTCGCGCGTGCGCTCGACGGACATCGGATGCTCGTGCCACGGATCGTCGGCACTGAGGGGCACCGCCCATGGATTGTCTTTTTGGTTCGGGTTGTGACTGAACCAATCGTGGATCGTGAATTGAAGCCAGGCGGCGGCTAAGAGGTTGAGCGTCGTCGCGGGCACGAAGCGATCACGCGTCAGCAGTTCAAGGCTGACCGTGCGCGGATTGGGCGTGAAGAGCGACGATTCGTCGGTGCGATGGGTGCGATCCAAGGGCACGTTTCGACCGAACGGGGTGCCGGATTTGCCCATGCTTGGGTGGTCGAGGTCGTTGTAACTCCCATCAGGCGTGCGAACGGTCAAATCGCGCGGTCGCTCCTGCACATCGGTACACGGGGCTACCAATGTCGGCGCGGGCACGTCATGCAGATTCTGCGCCCGCATCTGTATACGGATTCCCAGCAAGGCGAGCAGACCCAAGGGACGGGGCAATCGGTGCCAACCAATCAAACGATCGGCGATCCCCACGACGCTCGTAAATACCCGCACAACGAGTGATCGCATCATACAGACCTTCCCTCCGAACGCGATCCCGGAGCCAGCTCAATCGGTGCGATTGCACGTATAATGGTACGGAGAACGTCTGTGCATCGTCAAGAGTTCCGCCTGACATCCGGACATAACCGCATTCCCCGGTGGTAGCAGGCTTGCCAGCCTGCTGCCACCGGGGAAACCGCATTCAACTGCGTATGTCCTACAATCATCAATCGAGGCCTTGCGACTGTCTATCGTGAAGCAGGCACGATGAACGGTACAAATTTCGTAGGGTGCTGGGAGAGGCACGCATCCTGCCTTTGCCAAGCGAGCGATCCGCAGACGGTAAGCGGCATGGGCTGGATATACCAGAAGATACGGATTGTATGGTATGACCAAAGAGATAATTGTCGAACAAGATGCCACACTGGTCACTGGTGCGACAGGCTTCCTCGGGCCGCACCTTGTCTGGGAAGCGGCCGGGCGTCGGCCCGTCGTCGCGGTAGATCGCCGTGCGCCTGATGCGACCGTGCGCGCCATCCTCGACCGTGACCCGGATCGTGCAGGTCGCGTGACGTGGATGCAGGCAGATGTGACCGATTACGGATCGCTGTTCCACGCGGCAAGCGGGCACGCTATCACGCACGTTATCCATGCGGCGGCGGTGACGCCGAATGCTGCTGCGGAAGCGGCGGGGATGCGGCAAACGATCGGCGTCAACGTGCTCGGCACGGCAAATGCGCTCGATCTCGCCCGCGCGTATGGCGTGCGGCGGACGGTCGTCTTCAGTTCGTCATCGGTTTACGCCGCGAACGACGGCTCGCCGCTCGCCGAGGATGCGCCGTGGCGTGATACGAGCGCATATGCCGTCTCCAAGCAGTCGGTTGAGCGATTGATGGCGCACGCAGTGCAGGGCTACGGCATGGATGTCGTCGCGGTACGACCCGCCGCGCTTTTCGGCCCGTTGGAGCGGCCCACCGGAGCGCGGGAGGCGATGAGCGTCATCTACGCACTTCTGCATGCCGCGCTCGCTGGCGAGGAAATCCGCGTCCACGACGATGGCCTGACCCGCGACGTAGCCGCCGCCAGCGAAGTGGCCCGCGCCGTCGTCGCGATTCTCCATGCGGAGCATGTATCCCACCGCGTCTACAACCTCGGCGCAGGCCGGGGATACACGATGCCGGAAATCCTCGCGGCAGTGAAAATAGCAGTCCCGGAGGCGCGCTATCGCTTCGTTTCGCCCGATGAAGCGACAATCCCCGTCAGCATCGGCGTCCGGCGTGGCCCGCTCTCCATGGCCCGCTTCGAACGCGACCTCGGCTTCGCCCTCAATGACGACCTCGCCGCGCACCTGATCGCCTACCACGACTGGCTACGCGATCACCCATATTGAATTGATGATGGTACCGTTTACACCATTGGCTCGACCGCCAGCGCCGATCAAATAGCAGGCGATGATACGTCGCCTTTGCGATTTCTTCGTCGGACGGAGTAAGAATATGGGGTTGAACATAGTCATCTACAATTTGAGGTGGCCAGCACGAGTCCAAGACAATAGGTTCGATAGTTTCCGTCATGCGGAAGATTATGCGTTCGTCGGCTGGCTCAATAGCGGGCACGCCGTCTATCGGCATTTCGGCAATCCGCATCGTTTTGATTCCTTTATCGATCAATCAGGCATGTTGGGAACTGAGGAAGAGATCACACGCCTTAAGGCGGGAGGGGTAGTTGATACTAACTGGCGCGAACTTGATCCCTCCGCAGAGATTTTCGAACGACCGAAGGATTTTGCGGCAGCACGGATGTGGGTACAAGAGCATTTTCAATGGGATAACGCGAAGAAGCGACTGCTCGACCTGCTGGACTTGTTGGAAGCGGACGACAATCTATGGATCTACGAGAGTTGGTGAACTCGGTAGGGCATGAGACTATCACAACAGCCACTACGGATAATTTGTCGCTGTGAACGGGACATAGGCAGGAAAGCTTGCGCTACCGGATGACGCACGGCGACGCTGCGCAATATGGTATCCTGCGGCGCGGCGGGGGTCGCCGTGCGTAAGGGAGGCTGCGGGTGAGTGTTGCGCCGATTGGCGTCGGGTTGTTGGGGTTGGGGACGGTCGGTACGGCGGTCGCGCGGGCGGTGGCGGAGCAGGAGCGGCACGTCATGCACCGGCTCGGTCGTCCGGTGCGGATCGCGGCGCTCTTCGAGCGCGGGCCGGAGCGCGCCGCGCGCGCT
>JBBSFO010000438.1:0-4844 GCA_038238655.1 Thermomicrobiales bacterium
CTCAGAATGCCCGATTTCATATCGGAAACACCGCAGCCCGTGACCCGGTTGCCCACTGTCGTGAAGGGGCGGGTTGCGACCGCCCCGGTCGGATAGACGGTGTCAATATGGCCGACGAGCACGACCGTCGGGCTGCTCTCCGCGCCCTGCCACGTCGCGCGCAGGTGATCGCCGCGCTCGGCTTGCGGGAAAGATTCGACCGCGCCGCCGCTCGCTTCCAGCCAGCCACGCACGATGTGCCCGACCGCATCCACGCCCGCCTTGTCGTCCGTCGGGCTGTCCATGGCGACGATCCGCTGCAAATCGCGCAGATACTCCTCCCGCATCCCTCGCGCTCGCTCCCGTATCGCCCCCCGCATCTCCGCCACACTCATCTGTCGCTTCTCCTTTGCCATCGCGAAATGGAAAACGGAGCACAGAGGACGCAGAGAAAACAGAGATCACAGAGATGATACGAGAAACCACATCCTCTCTCCCTTCTGCGTTCTCTGCGTCCTCTGTGCTCTCTGCGCGTATAGTTTGTCATTCCCTCTCATCTCCCATCGAGGTGGTTGCGGTCGTTGAGGCGGGTGAGAATCGGGTGGCGCGGGATACCGTCCATGCCGGGCAGGAGCAGGGTGCTGACCGAACCGTGCTGCGGGCGAAGGCGGAGCGAGTAGCGCAGTTCCAGCCCGATCGCTTCGCCGATCAGCGCTTGCAGGGTCAGGCCATGCGAGACGATCAAGACGTGCGTTTCGCTGTCTCCCGCATGCGTCGCCGCGATCTCCTGCACCGCTGCCGATGCCCGCGCCAATGTTTGCCGCAATGACTCGCCGCCCGGCACGACGACATCCGCCGGGTCCGCCTCCCACGCGGTGAAGAAGTCGGCATAGCGCGGGCGGATCTCCTTACCCGTGAACCCTTCCAGATTGCCTTGATGCATCTCGCGCAGGCGCGGATCGGCCCGTACCGGCAGGTTGTGCGCTGCGGCGACGGGCGCGGCGGTCACTGCCGCCCGCTGGAGATCGCTCGCGTAGATCGCGACGAGTGGGACGCGCGCGAACGCCCGCACGAGGGTCGCCGCTTGCGCGTGGCCATCCTCGGTTAGTGGCAGGTCGGTGCAGCCGAGGAAACGCCCCTCGACATTCCACGCGGTTTGACAGTGGCGCACGAGATGAAGATGCATTGCCATGTCGCTATTGTCGCATAGATCGGTTTTCTCGGTGGTGGCAGGCTTTAGCCTGCTCCAGTGAGGGCAGGCTAAAGGCCGCCGCCACCATTTTTCTCGCATCTGCACACGTTCACGCTCGGATGTCAGCCCGCGCCCGTTGCGTTGATCCGACCATCGCGCTACACTCGCGGCAGTGTTCGTACGGGTGTTCGGAAGCGGTGCGTATGGGTGGGAGCACGCGAATTTTCGCGGTGTCGAATCAGAAGGGCGGTGTCGGCAAGACGACGACCGCTGTCAACCTCGCTGCGTGCGTCGCGGCGACGGATCGGCGTGTCCTGCTTGTGGACACCGACCCGCAGGGCAATGCCTCCAGCAGCCTCGGCATGGACAAGGCGGCGATGCTGACGACGCTCTACGATGTGCTGTTGAACGAAGCGCCCGCCGCCGAAGTAATCCGACCAACGCGCGTGCCGCATCTCGATCTCCTGCCGAGCACGAGCGTTCTCGCGGCGGCGGAGATCGAATTGGTGGACTTGCCCCGGCGCGAAACGTACCTGCGCGCCGCGCTCGACACGGTGGCGGAATCCTACGATTTCATTTTCGTGGATTGCCCGCCTTCGCTTGGCCTGCTCACCGTCAATGCCCTGACCGCCGCGCATGGCGTCCTTATCCCGATCCAGTGCGAATTCCTTGCCCTCGAAGGACTCCTGCAACTGGTACAGACGGTGGATCGCGTCAAGCGCACCGTCAATCCGACGTTGGACGTGACGGGCGTCATCATGACGATGTACGACGCGCGCACCCGGCTCGCGCCGCAGGTCGTTGCGGAAGTTCGCCGCTTCTTCCCGACGCGCATCTTCAAGAGTGTCGTGCCGCGTACCGTTCGCCTCGCGGAAGCGCCATCGTACGGGCAGGCGATCACCGAATACGACAGCTCCGGGCGGGGTGCGCAAGCATACCGCGATCTGGCGGACGAACTGCTGGAGCGCGTCGCGCCCACACCTCACCCGGAGACAGCAGGCACGCGATGACGTTGCCCGATTCGGGCGATGGCGGTACAATCGGGCCAGAAACGTGGCGTGGGTTCGCTGCATGGAGGACGGGTTTCCGCATGTATCCGCGTCGCGCCGTGCCGGGACATTTCGCACCGAAAGCCTGCCGCGAAAGGCGTGCGTTACATGATCGAATCAGTCGTCGAATCTATCCGCGTCAGTCTCGTCACGAACCAGCGCGTCGTCATCCTTAAGGAGTTGGAGGGCGAGCGGTACCTGCCGATCTGGATCGGACACTTTGAGGCCGAGGCGATTGCGATGGAATTGCAGGGGGTCGAGGCGGCCCGGCCACTCCCCTATGACATCATGAAGAAAATGATCGGCGATCTTGGCGGACGCGTCCGCCGCATCCTCGTTACCGGCCTGCGAGAGGATGTCTTCTACGCCACTATCGTCATCGAAGCGGCAGGGCGGCAGGTGGAGATTGATTCCCGCCCTTCCGACGCGATTGCCCTCGCCGTGCGCACAAAGGTGCCGATCTTCGTGGATGAATCCGTGATGGAGAAGGCGGGCGTCCTTTTTGGGGAGGACGAGGAGGAGGCCGACGCGGACGCGAAGCCGAAACCGTCCCCCGACGATGAAAAGCTGAACTCTTTCCGCAACTTCATCAACAGCCTCGATATCGCCGACGAGAACAAAGAAGGAAATTGAGAAACGAGCAATGAGCAATGAGTAATGAGTACGATGTGCTCCTTACTCATTGCTTCCTGCCCAGAGGGTGCCCGCTCATCCTCATCGCTGAAAGGAAGCGACGTGGTAAAAGAACGGATCGTGCTTATTGACGGCCACGCGCTCTTGTATCGCGCCTTCTTCGCGCTGCCGCAGACGATGGCAACTTCGTCGGGCGAACTCATCAATGCCACCTTTGGGTTCACCTCGATGATGCTGGACGCGCTGCGCGCCTTTTCGCCGGCGTACATCGTCGTCGCTTTCGACAAGGGCGGCTCGTTCCGCGACGAACTGCTCGCTACCTACAAGGCGCACCGCCCGCCGATGCCGGATGAGATGCGGCTGCAGCAGGAGCGTGTCAAGGAAGTCGTCGAGGCGCTGAATATCCCGATCTTCATGATTCCCGGCTACGAGGCGGACGATGTGATCGGCACGCTCGGCCGGGTCGCGGCGCGCGAAGGGGTCGAAACGTATATTGTCACGGGCGATACCGACACGCTGCAACTCGTCTCGGACGACGGCGTCAGTGTCGTGCTGCCCGGCGTGCAGAACCGCTTTTCGGATTTCCGTATCTACGATATGGCGAAGACGGTCGAGCGATATGGCTTTCCACCGCCGCTCGTCGCCGACTACAAGGCGCTCGTCGGCGACAAGAGCGACAACATCCCTGGCGTCAAGGGAATCGGCGAGAAGAGCGCGACCGCGCTCCTGAAGCAACTCGGCCCACTGGAAAACTGGCGCGATCATTTTGACGAGATCATGCCCCCGCGCATCCGCGACCTCATTACGTCGCAATACGAGGATGCCCTGAAGAGCAAGGTGCTGACGACGATTGTGACGGACGTTGACCTTCAACTCGATCTCGAAGCGTGCCGGACGCACGAGTACGACCGTGAGAAAGTCGTCAACCTTTTCCGCGAGCTGGAGTTCCGCTCCCTGCTGACGAAGTTGCCCGAGCACGTCTCGGCGCAAAAGAGCACGAATCACGGCGACCATGATCATGTCGTCGCGACGGTGACGGCGGCAGCGGATTTGCCTGCGCTGGCGGCGCGGCTCCGCGAGGCGGGGGCGTTCGCCTTCGACACCGAGACGACGAGCACGAACCCGGTGACGGGTGCACTCGTCGGCATCTCGCTCGCCGTGGACGGCAAGGAGGCATGGTACCTGCCCGTCGGCCATTATCTGGCAGACGAGCAGTTGAGCGTGCCCGAGGTGCGCGCGCATCTCGGCCCGGTCTTCGCCGATCCGGACATCGTGAAAGTGGCGCACAACGCGAAGTTCGACCTCCTCGCCTTCGAACGGGCGGGGCTGGAACTGAACGGCCTCGTTTTCGACACGATGCTCGCCGCCTACCTGCTTGGCGAAACGTCGGTCGGGTTGAAGGAACTTGCCTTTACGCGCCTCGGCATCGAGATGACGCACATCACGGACTTGATCGGCACGGGCCGCAATCAGATCACGATGGCGCAGGTGCCGGTGCCGCAAGCTGCCGCCTATGCCGCCTCCGATGCCTATTGCACCAACGCCCTTGTCGCGCCACTCCGGGATGACTTGCAAAAGCGCGAAATCCTGCACCTGCTCGATGAGATCGAATTGCCGCTCGTGCCGATCCTCGCAGGCATGGAGCGCACCGGCATCACGGTGGACGGCGATTACCTCCGCACGCTTTCCGTGCGTCTCGATGAGCAGATGGCCGCGCTTGCCGCCGATGTCTACGAACTGGCGAAGCATCCGTTCAACATCAACTCCCCGATGCAACTAGGCGCGGTGCTCTTCGATGAACTGAGCCTGCCGCATGGCAAGAAAACGAAGACAGGCTACAGTACCGCCTCGGATGTGCTTGAGCCGTTGCAGTGGGAGCACCCAATCGTCAAGCAGATCCTCGAATACCGGCAGCTGTCGAAACTGAAAGGTACCTACGTAGACGCGCTGCCGCTGCTTATCAACCCGGAGACCGGGCGCGTCCATACCTC
>JBBSFO010000439.1:0-4836 GCA_038238655.1 Thermomicrobiales bacterium
GGCGCTGGAAAGTTACCTCAATATCCCTGCTGTGCTCGATGCCGCGAAGCGGAGCGGGGCAGAGGCGATTCATCCCGGCTACGGCTTCCTTTCCGAGAACGCCACCTTCGCGCAAGCCGTCGCGGACGCGGGGCTGGTCTTTATCGGCCCGCCACCGGCTGCGATCAACTCTATGGGCGACAAGGCGGGCGCGAAGCGGCTGATGGCGACCGCAGGTGTCCCGATCGTGCCCGGATACAGCGGCGACGATCAGGCAGAAACGACGCTGGCGACGGAGGCGGAACGGATCGGCCTGCCGCTGCTCATCAAGGCGGTCGCGGGCGGTGGCGGCATGGGGATGCGCGAAGTCCATGTTGCTGCGGAATTCGCCGATGCCCTCGCCGCCGCCCGGCGCACCGCGCATCGCGCGTTCGGTGATGACCGCGTGCTGCTCGAACGGCTGATCGTCCGCCCGCGCCATATCGAGGTGCAAATCTTCGCGGACGCGCAGGGGAACGTCGTCTCACTCGGCGAGCGCGAGTGCTCCATCCAGCGGCGGCACCAGAAAGTGATCGAGGAAGCTCCGTCGCCCGCCGTCTCGCCCGCACTCCGGGAACGTCTTAGCGACGCGGCGATCACAGCAGCGCGCACGGCGGGGTATGTGAATGCGGGGACAGTCGAGTTCCTGCTCGATGAACAGGGAACCTTCTTCTTCCTTGAAATGAACACCCGCCTGCAAGTCGAGCATCCGGTCACGGAGGGCGTGACGGGGCTTGATCTCGTCCGTTTGCAGATCGAGATTGCAGCGGGCCAACCGCTGCCTTTCACGCAACAGGGTGTCACGATCACCGGGCATGCTATCGAGTGCCGCGTCTACGCCGAAGACCCGGATCAGGACTACCTGCCCCAAACCGGCACAGTCACGTCGCTCACCGAACCCTGCGTATCCGGCCTACGGATTGACGGCTCGCTCTTCGAAGGCGCGACGGTGACACCCTACTACGACCCGCTGCTCGCGAAAGTGATCACTCACGGCGCAACGCGGGACGAGGCGATTGCTCGGATGCAGACCTCGCTCGCGGGCTATCGGGTTGACGGCGTCGTGACGAACCTGCCGCAACTGCGCGCCATTGTTGCTACCGACGCCTTCCGCGCGGGTGCGACGCATACGGGCTTTCTCACCGAGCACTGGCAGCCATCGTCGCAATCAAGTGAACTGCCCGCCGAAATCCTGCTCGCCATCGCGGGCTACGAGGTGACTCGCCACACCCTGCCATCACCGACCGCGACGAATCCGTGGCAGTCCGTCGGCCCCCTCCGTTTCGGCAGCGCGCAGATGCACGGCTGCTACGAAAGCAACGGCGCTCGCTATACCATCCACGCCGACCGCACCGACGATGACCGCTGGCACATCACCCTCCCCGCATCGCTCCCCCTCTCCATCGCGGGTGCCCTCTGGGCAGGTGAGAGGGGCCAGGGAGGTGAGGTTTCCTTTACCCGCGCTTCCCGCACGCGCCTCCTCGTCCGGCACGGCGCCGCCACGCTCCCCTTCGGTCTCGATGAAGAGGGCGAGGATGACGGAGAATTCAGCCTTACGTGGCGCGATCGGACCTACCAAATTCGTCGCGCTGGATTGCCCAGCCCGGAACAGATTGTCGGCAGCGGGGCCGTACCGCTCGAAGGCGCGACCGACCTCAAAGCGCCGCTCACGGGCATCGTCACGCGTGTCCTCGTCCAACCGGGGGAGCAGGTCCAGGCGCGTCAGCCGCTCATTGTGCTGGAAGCGATGAAGATGGAGCACACCATCGCCGCGCCCGGCCCCGCCCGCATCCGTCAGGTCCACGCCGCCCAGGGGGATCGCGTCGCGGGCGGAGCGGTGCTGATCGAGTTGGAAGCGGCCTCTGACCCCTCCCCTTCGCAAGATCAGGAGAGGGGAGCGTAATCACAATGCATAACCACCGGATTCCGCCTGCGCTCATCCCTATCACCGCCTTCTTTGCCGCCGAGATCATCTACGCTGCCGCGCGCGGGACTTTGACGCTCAAAGGTCTGATCATCGGCCTGTTCGCCGCCGCTCTCATCGCCTTCGCCGTCACCCAGACGAATCGCGGCCCGTACATCTAAGAGCGTGTTTGGCGAATCACGGGCGAGGTAGCGTCCAATGTGCGACGATGCACGAAGGCAGGACGATCCGGCCCATCTCTCCGACACCAAGCGGAAGGGCCACAGCATGCAGATCCGTGTCGCTGAGCAGCGCGATGCCGATGCGCTCGCACATGTGGTGGTGACGGCGTATCGCGACGCACACCGCGACTACCTGCCACCGGACTACCTGCTGTCGTCGCTCTCGTATGAGCAATCAGCCCGGAACTGGGGGCGAAAGCTCTGCAGCATCGGCCTCGACGCCACCACACGGGAGCGCGTGTTCGCCGCCGAGGATAGCGACGGTCGGATCGTCGGGGTGGCGATGGGCGGCCCGGATCGGGCGGGGATGGCAGTCGAGGGCGACTCGGGGGCAGTCGGGGAGCTGTACATCCTGTACATCCTGCCAGGATACCAACGCCGGGGCGTCGGTCGGCTCCTGATCGCCGCCGTGGCTCGCTGGCTGGTGGGGCACGGGATGCGCAGGATGCGGGTGCGGGTATTGGGCGCGAACATGCCTGCGCGGCGATTCTATACGGCCCTTGGCGGGGAGGAAATTGGCAAGGAAGAGGACGAGGACGAGGGGGTCGTGCTGCACCAGGTCGTGTACGAGTGGACGAATCTTCGACATAGCTGGCCCTGTTCTGCGGGCTGAGTACGTACGAAATCACCCGTGCGTACGCATCACCAAACACGCGCTACAGAGTCATGCGCTGACAGGCAAACGCCGATAGCGCACGTACAGATTATCCCCGTTTCATTTCAATGGAGAGGGAGTCGGAGGGTGAGGTATGTTTGTCCACATCGTCGAAGTCGGTCCGCGCGACGGGTTGCAAAACGAATCGGTCTTCGTCCCGACCGAGGCGAAGATTCGCTTCATTGATCTCCTCACCGATGCGGGTCTTTCCGTCGTCGAGGCGACCTCGTTCGTCAGCCCGAAGGCAATTCCCGCGCTCGCGGACGCCGATCAGGTCTTTCCCGCGATCGCCAAACGGCCCGGCACGCGTTACCCCGTCCTCGTGCCGAACGTGCGCGGCCTCGAACGGGCGCTCGCGGTTGGCGTGCGGGAGATCGCCCTGTTCACTGCCGCGTCGGAAACCTTCACGAAGCGAAACATCAACATGACAATTGACGAATCGCTCGCCGTCTTCGCCGCCGTGATGGAGCGGGCGCGACCGGAAGGCTTAACGGTGCGCGGCTACGTCTCGACCGCCTTCGGCTGCCCCTACGAGGGGCACGTCCCACCCGCAAAGGTCGTGGAGGTGACACAGCGACTCTTCGCGCTTGGCGTCACCGAAGTCTCGATCGGCGACACGATCGGCGTCGCGACGCCGAACCAGATCACGGAAATAGTGCCGCTTCTCACCCGGATCGCGCCCGTTGAAGCGCTCACGCTCCATCTGCACGACACGCGCGGCACGGCGCTCGCGAATGCCTACGCGGGGCTGCGTGCGGGCATCACCTGCTTCGATAGCGCGGCAGGCGGACTGGGCGGCTGCCCGTATGCGCCGGGAGCATCCGGCAACCTCGCGACAGAAGACCTGCTCTACATGCTTCACGGCCTCGGCATCGAAACGGGCGTGGCGATCGCGAAGGTCGCTGCCGCTTCACAGTTCCTCGCCAGTATCCTCGGTCACGATCTCCCAAGCCGCTACCTCGCTGCCTTCAACGCAACAACTGCGGAACGGCGCGCGGGCTAACGTCGTTGTAGGGATGAAACAGTGGCACGGCATGAACGGTTCCGACATCAAGCGGAATGCATTCGGCTTGCCAGCGCGCGTCCGCGCCGCTATATTTGCGCGCAGACAACCGTGTTTTGTATCGTGAAGGAAGGGTGATGACCGGCGGCGCGGACGTGACGGATACACCGGCCCTGTTGCTCGACCGCTACCGCGTGGACGGGTTTCTTGGCGAGGGCGGCCTCGGCACGGTCGTGATGGCCTTCGATACCCGTCTCAAGCGGCACGTCGCGATCAAGTCGCTCCGCCGCGCGCTGTATACCGCCGATCCCGACCAGTTCCGCCGCCTCGAAGAACGTTTCACGCGCGAGGCGGAGGCCGGTTCCCGCATGGGTAGCCACCCGAATCTCGTCACCGTCCACGATTTCGTCAGTGACGCTGATAAGACGCTCTATCTGATCCTCGAATACGTGGCGGGCGGCACGCTGGCGCAGCGGATCAAACAAGGGCCACTGCCACCGGAGGACGCGCTGCGGATCACGGCAGAGGCGGCGCGCGGGATCCAGGCAGCACACGACGCGGGCCTCGTCCACCGCGATATCAAGCCTGCCAACCTGTTTATCGCTGCCGATGGCCGCGTGGAAGTCGGGGACTTCGGCATCGCGCAGATTGACGACATCTCCGGCCGCACGCAAACGACCACCGGACACCCCGGCACGCCGATCTACATGAGCCCGGAGCAGGCAGGCACCACAGGCTACGTCACGCCCGCCGCCGATCAATACAGCCTCGGCCTCGTCCTTTTCGAGATACTGACAGGCAAGATATACAAACGGCTCCGCAAACAAGAGGCGACCGAATTGCTCGCGCAGCAACCGCCCCCGGTCGCCGCGCTGGTCGAACGGATGCTCGCCCTCGACCCGGACGACCGCTACCTTTCGATGCGCGATGTCGGGCTGGCGATTGCCGCCATCGAGCGGACGCTCGCGATGGGCGCTGGTACCCCATACCGCACACCGGCCAGTGTTGGTCCACC
>JBBSFO010000440.1:0-4827 GCA_038238655.1 Thermomicrobiales bacterium
ACGCACCATAAACGGGACGAGCGTGAAGATCAGCCAGGCAAGCCCGAGCAGACCGAGGCGGACATAGAAATCGAGGATCAGATTGTGCGGATGGGATGTAAACCGCTCCTGCCAGGCATCCGGCTTGATGTAGCGCGGATACTGCGAGACGAACTGATCGAGGCCGACGCCCCACGCAGGATGATCGCGCAGCATCCGCGCCGCCGATGCCCAAATATTGAGCCGTAGCCCGTCGCTGTTACTCGCGGGGTGGAGGATCGAGGTGAATCGTTCGATCCCCGTCGCGAAGGCCGCGATGCTGACAAGCGCGCCCGCCGCGATGTAGCCGACGATCAGCCGCCGGTTGCCCATCGCGCAGATCAGCAGCAGTAGTGCCACCGCGACGCCGATATAGCCGCCGCGCGAGAATGACAGCCCGATCGCTCCGAGCATCAGCACCGTCGCGCCGAGATACGCCCAAGTCCGCCAGGTGCGCGGCATGAAGAAGACGTACGCCGCCGTGACCGGCACGATCCGACCGAGATACAAGGCAAGTTCGTTCGGATGGTGGAAGACGGAGCGGACGCGCCGGACACCCTCGACCCCTAATCCGCCACCGCGCGCGAACTGGAGATAGGCGATCAGCGAGATGATCACGCCGGAGACGATTACCACGTCCACGCCGAGAAGCATCAACTGGAACATGATCCGGCGCCGCTCACTGCCTTCGAGCAATGCAGCGGCGAGCAGAAAGAGCGCAACGGGGAAGAGGATCGTCATGCGGAACTCACGGATGCTGTTGCCCCGGAACTCGGCGTCTGCGACGGTGAAGAGCGAGAAAAGGCCGAGCATGAAGAGCGAGAGCGCCGCCCAGGTGCCGGGTCGCCAAAGAAAGGCAATCGCCTCCGCCGGGAAGGCGCGAATCTGATCGCGCGTCCAGGTTTCTTCGACGACCGTCGCCGACAGTTTGCCGACTGCGGGCAGATACGCGGGCATTGCTGCCAGCACGACATACCCGCAGGTCGCGAGGAGCGCCACCCCGATCAGGAGTGCGGTGCGGTCGAGATGGAGGTGGGCGGCGGGCGAGGAAACATCGTGGAAGGGAAAGGTGATCGGGATGACCATGACGACGAGTGCGGGCCGCCGCAGCCCAATCAGCCCGACGATGCCGAGCGGCAGGAGCGCGGCGAGCGTGGACGGGACGAGGAAGAGGAGTAGCACCGCCGCACCGAGCGGCCAAAGGAGTGGCTCGCGATACGCGCCGGAAGCGAGACGAAGCGCCCTGCTCATCGCGCCATCACCTCCCGCACCGTCGCCGCACGTCGCCCGCGCCTGCGGCGTTGTGCATCGTCGCACGCCGCCAATGTCTCTGCGATCACCGCGCCGGTTGCGCCCGCGCCGATCAGGACAACGCCGAGTGTCAGGAGCGGCAGCGCCCAGCCGAACGCCGCGCGCCGCTGGACGAGGAAACTACCAAGGCGCACCGAGCCGTCAGTGGCTCGCAAGGTGACGGTGTGCGGGCCATCCGCCAGATTGCGGGCGAGCCGTGTCATCCCATTGGCCGACGGCGCGAGCGACACCGTGCCGTGCTCCGTGCCATCTATCGTAACTGCCAGGACGCCGCCCGTGCCCGTCACCGCGAGATCGGTGCCGGTGAAAGGGAGCGTGAGCGCCGCGCCGGGCGCGCTGGCGGCGAGCATCGTATTCGGGCCGCTGCCGACTCGCTCCCAGCCCGGCCCCGGCTGAAGGAACGGGTCCGTCGCGGCGGTGCGCCCGGTGCGGAGCGTCTGGTTGCGGGCGAACTGGCGCACCGCGTTCCAAGCCGGGCGGGGTGTGAAATCGTAGTTGACGAGCGCGAAGTACGGCTCCGGCTTCGGTGGCCCGATGGGGTTGTTCGGGTCCTTGCCGAATAGCCCCGGTCGCTCCGCCCAGCGGAAGCCCCAGATGTAGATTTCGCCCATCCACGGCCATTCGTCCTTCATCCGCGTCAGCCCGCCGACGAGGTAGCGCGCCTGCGTCTGCTCGTCTACATTCGGCCCCCAGATGCTCGGCTCGCCGTTCCACCCTTTCGGCAGGGAATTGTAGCCGAACTCGGTCGCCCAGACCGGCGTCGTCGTGTCGCCGTAGCGCGTCATGATGTCGTGGATGAGGATCGGGCGGGAAACATTGAAGCGGTCGGCGGACAGGCGACGGTCATCGGGCGGCTCGCCGAGGCCGTAGACGTTGACCGCCAGCACGTCGAACGACCCCTTCGCTCCCGCCTGATACATCTGCTCGTAGAAGGCGAGGTCGGAAATGCCGACCGGCGGTTCCGCCTTTGTCGGTGCCATCGCCGCCGTGACGACGCGCACATCGGGGTCGCCCTGCTTCGCCGCCTGGTAGGCGCGCTTGAGCATATCGGTATATTGCACGACGTTGAGGTCGTTGCCCCATTCCTGGCTCAGGTTCGGCTCGTTCCAGATTTGCACGGCGGCGATCTTGCCGCGATAGTGCGTCGTGAACATGCGCACGAAATCGCTGTAGGCGCTGAGGTCGGTCGGTGGCCCCCGCTGGCATTTGCTGCCGGGGTCGTTTGTTTGGCTGGGGCGTGACCAGGTAGGTGCATTATCCAGCCGCGCCGTGATCGCGACGCCATTGGCGGCGAGGATGTCCACGATCTGATCGTATTTCTGCCACGAGGGCTTATTGTTGGCGTAATCCCAGTAGACGCCGCGCCCCGTCGTCTCCAGTTCGCACCATGAGAAAGACTGGCGGACATTGGTCACGCCACCCTCTTTGAGCATCTCCGCCGTCCGACGGATCGCGGTGGGGTCCACTTCCTTGTCGAGAAAGGTCTGCACCCCGACCGCCTTGCCCGGCACAATCGGCGCATCCGCCGGGGGCATCGTCGTCACAACGCCGCGACCCTCGTAGGTCGTCAACGTCCGCGCCCCGCCCCACAACCCGAGCAGTACGAAGAGCGTCAGCAGCGCCGCAACGACCCGCACGGGCCGCCCGACATGCGTGGGACGAGACGCGGCGGGGCGGCGTTGCTTCACGGGGATTCGATTCCTGTCGGCATCGCGTGGCGTGTTCATCACCGTGCAGGGTACCGCATTGGGCAATCCGGGCGCAATTTCACGATGTGATCGGTTGTCGTACGATACGAATCTGCTGTATCAATCCTCGTACGTCACGGCGACAATCGCGCACGATGTGCTCGGTGATACCTGTCTCCGTCAGCGGTCCAGCATGTAGAACGACGTGATTTGCTGACAGGCCAGTCGGTATCGGGCAAACGCTGGCTCGTAGGAAATTGCGTCCGTGAGAAGCACATCAAGCATGTGAATGCGGCGGAGGGGCGATCCACATGAGAGCAGAAACGCCTTGAGAAACGTCTCGACCGCCTGCTGTAGATACAATCCTGCCTGGTTTGGGTCATGCGCTCGCAGTGCTCGCTGCAAGCGCTTCAAGTCTTTCTCCGCAATCCTCAACCAATCTACCGGATAGGGAGAATCATCATGCTGCATAGAGCAATTCTCCCCGCGCAAGGACTTCCGCGACGAATTGATCGCCGATGCGAAGTCGTTGCTCAAGTTCGGCAGGGGTCAGGACGAAGGGTTCGAGTCCAATAGATGGATGCATGTCGGTCACGAGTTCATGCACTGTGAAGATGCGCGTAATCAGGCGATCCGGCGTTTCTTTGATAATCAATAGATCGAGGTCACTATCCTCATGCGGCTCGCCGTAGGCGTACGAGCCGAAGAGGATAATCTTTTCGGGCTGATAGTCCGTGACGAGTCTGCGGACGATCTCACTGAGTGTTTGTTCAATGTGCGCGTCTCGCTTCATCCGCTGGCTCCTCAGGGGTATCCGCGTTGCGTGTCATCCCTATTGTACAACACGTCTCAGTGTACACTGGCGTCCGCCGCTATCCGTTCACCTTCGGGGAGGAGATCGTTCCATGACCGTCCATATGCTCGACGATGCCCTGGAAAATCTGCATGGGTTCTTCAGCCGCGCGCTGCCGCCGCGCCTGCGAATCGAGTCCGGCGATACCGTCATCTACCGGACGCGCAACGCCGGGTGGAATGACATTCCGCCGGGGCAGCGGGAGCCGACCGGGCAGCGGCCCGAAGGCGCGGGGCACGCCCTTTCCGGCCCCGTCTTCATCGCAGGCGCGGCACCGGGCGACACCCTCGAAGTGCGGATCGAGGAGATCGTGCCGCTCGATTGGGGCTTCAACGCGCACCGGCCCGGCAATCCGCAGTCGCGCGTCAAGGGATTGCTCGGCGGCGAGCCGGACGACGTGAAGGAACCGTACTTCCGCCACCTGGCGATTGATTGGCCTCGCCGCGTGTGCGAGATTCAGCCGGGGATTGTCGTGCCGCTCCACCCGTTCATGGGCATCTACGCCGTCGCGCCGGACGCGGATGGCCCGGTGCCGACCGCCTTTCCCGGCGCGTTCGGCGGCAACATGGATTGCAAGGAACTCATTGCGGGCACGACGCTCTATCTGCCGGTCTTTGTGCCCGGCGCGCTCTTTTCGACGGGCGACGGCCACGCCGCGCAGGGGGATGGCGAGGTGAATGTCACCGGTATCGAGGCGGGGATGGAACGGGTGGTGTTGCGGTTCGTCGTCCGCAAAGACCTCACACTCGCGCGCCCATGCGCCGAAACACCGACGCATCTGATCTTTCTCGGCTTCGGGGATGACCTTGATGCCGCACTACTCGTCGCCGCGCGCGATGTGATGCGCTATCTCGTGGATGCGCGCGGCCTGACGTGGGACGAAGCGTACAGCCTCGCCAGCATCGCGATTGACTTCCGCATCACCCAGGTCGTGGACGGCCCGCGCGGTGTCCACGC
>JBBSFO010000441.1:0-4818 GCA_038238655.1 Thermomicrobiales bacterium
ACCCCCGGGCACGGTCCGCCCAGGGGGGTGGGTGTGGGTTACCTGGGTGTTCCATGGATTACCACCCGCCCACCCGCGCGGGGGCGGCGGGCTGAAAAGCCTGCTACCACCGGGGAAATTGCCCTTAACTGAACCGTATTGGGCTGAAGTCCGCCGCCACAAATGGAATGTCGGAGCATCAGCGTAATGTGATGTACTGCCGGAGCGCTTCCAGTTCTTCGGTAGCGCTCGGTGTTCGCGTCGGTCCACGACCATCGAGATCGCGGTAGCGGTCGGCGATGGCGGCGCGCAGATCATCCAGGGCGTCTTCGGGCGACTGGCCCATCGCGCGCAGGCCGACCGCCGGGGCGCTGATCGTGACATATTCATCGCGCCATTCGGCGACAATGGGCAGTGGTTGGATCAGGGTCAACCCATCATCGAGATCGCCCGTCAGGGTCAATGCCTGGTGACTCATGAGTATGCCTCCACAGGTCGGGCACCGACGAATTGACGCCCCGCCTCCGCCGCTGCTGCGTAGACTTCCCGGAAGGGAACGTCAGCCGCCCGTGCAATTGCCGCGACCTGCTCGTATTCCGGTACGGCGTCGAGGACCGCGCCTTCCCACTCCTTGATCTTCACCCGGACCGGGCCCCATTGCGTTGCGACCGTTTCCCACCGCCGGTTCGCTTTTTCGCGAGTGATCGGTGTGGCGCGGACACCGAAGGTTGTCGTCTCACGCAGCAGCGTTGCCGTCACCGCGAGCCGGTCAGCATCCCCGCAGATCGCGGAGACCTGCACGGCGGGGCGGCTCTTTTTCATCGTGATCGGTGTGAACCAGGCGTCGAGCGCGCCCGCTGCGAAGAGCCGTTCCAACGCGTACGCCAGCGCTTCCGGCGTCATGTCATCAATGTTAGCGGACAGCAGGATTTCGTCTTCGGTCGTCGTTTCCGCGCCGATACCGGTCGAGAGCGCGTTGGGCGTTGCGGAAAAGGTCGCAAAAGGCGCGGCGTCGGAATGCGTTGTCACAGCGGTACCGAGCCAGATACGCAAACAGTTTGGCCACGGCATGCGGCGTACGCCGAACCCGTACCCGACCGCCTGGACGGTCATCGGCGGCCGCTCGAACCCTTCGGCGAGTGCCGTAACAATCGCCGCGCCTGTGGGAGTAACGGTCTCCTTGTCGGTTTCGAGCGGCACGGTCGGGGCATGAACGCGTGCCAGCAGTGCGAGCGTCGCGGGGGCGGGGAGGGGAATCAGGCCGTGCTGCGATTGCGTCCACCCATGCCCCTGCGCGAACGGCGAGGCATAGATCGCCTCGATGCCGAGCAGATCGAGCGCGACGGCCGTGCCGACGATGTCTACGATGCTATCCACCGCGCCAACTTCATGGAAATGCACATCGTCCACTGCGACGCTATGCACCGATGCCTCAGCGACCGCCAGCGCGCCGAAAATGCGCAGCGACAACTCCTTCGCGCGATCAGTCAATCCCGATGTTTCGATGATCGAGCGGATCGTGCGCCAGTCGCGTTGCGGCTGGTTTGCCTCGACATCCACGATGACGCGCGTCCCGCCAAGACTGTGCTGGCTGGCCGGTTCGGCCCGAAGCGAGTAGCCGGAAAGGCCGAGGGGTGCGAGGCCGTAGGTCAGATCGTCGAGCGACAAGCCCGCATGGATTAATGCGGCGAGCGTCATATCGCCGCTGATACCGGCGGGCATATCGAAGTAGGCGATCCGCGTCATGCAGCCTCCGTCGCGTTGGTCGTTGCAGTAGCGGTAACCTCCGCGCGCAACTGTCCACATCCCGCCGCAATGTCGGTGCCGCGCGAGTACCGGACGCTGGCGGGCAGGCCACGCGCCACGAGCAGTTGCGCGAATGCCTCGGCGCTCTCGCGCGTCGGTCGGGTGAACAATGCGCCGTCTGCCCCAACCGCTTCGGCGACCGGGTTCAATGGGATGAGATTGATGTGGCAGAGAATGCCGCGCAGCAGGGCGGCAAGCTCGTTCGCGACCTTGCCGGTATCGTTTACTCCGGCGATCAATGCGTACTCGAACGAAACGCGGCGGTGTGTTTTGCCGGTGTAGTAGCGTACGGCGTCCAGGAGTTCGGCAATGGGATAATGGGTATTCACCGGCATCAGAGCGGAGCGCGCCACATCAGTCGTTTGATGCAGCGAAACGGCCAGATTGACCTGCCAGGGCTCGTCGGCGAGGCGGCGGATGCGCGGCGCGAGTCCGACGGTACTGACGGTGATCCGGCGCGCCCCAAACTTCATGCAGTGCGGCTCATTGAGAATCGCGATCGAGCGCATCACCTGATCGTAGTTCGCCAGCGGCTCACCCATGCCCATGTAGACGATATTTGTCAGCGACGTGCCGTGTTCGAGACTGAGCCGGGCGAGCGTGACGACCTGCGCGACGATTTCGCCCGCCGAAAGGTTGCGCGACAGGCCCATTTTTCCCGTCGCGCAGAAGGTGCACCCGTATCCGCATCCCACCTGAGACGAAATGCACGCCGTCGAACGCTCCCGGTAGTGCATCAACACGCCCTCGATCAGGCAATCATCTGGTGTGCGCAACAGCAGTTTTGTCGTGCGACCGTCGCTACTCGTCACGCGTGTCACTTCATGCAGGATGTCGAGCGGGAGGGCGGCGTCTATCATCGCACCGAGGGCTTTCGGCACACCCGGGATCGCCGTCGCGGTGACGGCGAAGCGGCTATATACGCCGGCATACAATTGCGCGGCGCGGAATGCCGGCTGCGCGTGCGCGACCAGCCATGCATCCAGGTCTTCGGGCAGCAGATCGTACAGTGAAACCTGTGTACCGCGTGGCACGGCGGGGAGCGCCGCGTCCATTGTTGTCTCAACCGTCATAACAGAAATCCCTCACACAACGCGACCGGTCCCGAGGGACCGGTCGCAATTCGTCCGAATCGCCAACCTTGGACCGACCGCGCTAGTCGCGCCGACCGCCACCCATGCCTGAAACGAGCATGATGTAGTAGAGCAGTTGTAGGATCGCACCCGCCGCCGCCGCGAGATAGGTGAGCGCTGCAGCGTCGAGCACGCTCTTCGCTCCGCCGTATTCACTGCGCGAAACGAGGCCGTTACTCGCCAGCAGTTTCATCGCCCGGTTCGAGGCATCGAACTCCACCGGCAAGGTGACGAGCGCGAAGACGGTACCGAGCGAGAAAAGCGCGACGCCGAGCCACGCGATGCCAATAGCACCGGTGAAAATGCCCAGCAGCAGCAGGACCCAGCCGAAATTCGAGCCGATGTTCACCGCCGGGACGATTGCGCCGCGCAGTTTCAGGTAGGCATAATTCTCCTTGTCCTGCACGGCGTGCCCCGTTTCGTGCGCGACGATTCCCTGTGCGGCAACGGAGATGCTGCCGTAGACCCCGTCCGAGAGGCGCAGGATTTTCTCGCGCGGATCGTAATGGTCCGTCAGTTCACCGGGCACGCGCTCGATCTGAACATTTTGCAGCCCCTGCGCATCGAGCAACCGCCGGGCGACCTGGGCGCCGGTGAGACGGTTCTCAGAAGGGATCTGCGTCATCTTGGCGTAGGTGCTCTTGACCCGCCATTGTGCGTACAGCGCGAGGAACAAACCTGGTAAAAGAAACGCGAAGTAGAGCGGACTGAAAAACATTGTCGGAACCTCCCGAAGCGTACCGATGCGACGCCGTATGAGACCGGACGCAAGGCCCTCGCCGCGCCTCGTCGCGGATGTCGCCGAATCGTGCATAAACGCCCGGCTGCATCATGTACATACGATTTCCATGCAGGGCGGTTGCAGTCCGTTGTCCCGCCGTTTCATGCTTCGTATGCCATCCATAGTACCATAACAACCGCGTGATGCCGTGCATTCCGCGCCACGTCCTGTGATACCATTTCGCGCGGAGTGGTACGGTGGCGCGAGAGGGAGAACGCATGCCTGTTCAGCATCCAGACCGGAATGTCGCGTTCGACACGACTGCGGCAGTCGTGGCGGTTGAAGCGGAGATGCAACGGTATCTCATGATGGACGCACCCGCTGTCGCGCCGCTGTACGGCATGATGCGCTACCACCTCGGCTGGGCAACCCCAGACTTCGCCCCCGATCGGGCGAATGGCGGCAAACGGGTGCGTCCGCTCGTTTGCCTGCTGTGCTGCGCCGCTGCGGGTGGCGATGCCGCCCGCGCCGTCCCTGCCGCCGCTGCCATCGAGTTGGTACACAACTTCACCCTTGTCCACGATGACATCCAGGACAACAGCGCGTACCGCCGCCACCGCCGTACGGCGTGGAGCATCTGGGGCCTCGCGCAGGGGATCAACATTGGTGACGGCATGCACGCCATCGCGCATCAGGCTCTCCTCGGTCTGCAGTCACGCGGCGTTTTGGCAGGCGATATCCTCGATCTTACAGCGGGGTTCGACGCGACCGTGCTGCGGATTTGCGAGGGGCAATTCCTCGACATCGGGTTTGAAGGCCGCTGGGACCTCACCACGAGCGACTACCTCGATATGATCGGTGGCAAGACGGCGGCAATCTTCGGCTATGCCGCACGCGCCGGTGCGCTGCTGGCGGGAGCGAATCCGGAGCGCATCGCGGCGTACGAGCGTTTCGGTACGGCAATCGGCCTCGGTTTCCAAATCCGCGACGATCTGCTGGGCATCTGGGGCGACCCTGCGGTCACCGGAAAAGACGCCGCCGATGACATCCGACGCCGCAAGAAATCGCTGCCGATCATCATGCTGCACGAGCGCGCGAGTGAGGCGGATCGTCGCTCCCTCGAATCGCTGTATGCCGGGGACGAGGTGGCAGCAGACGAAGTCGCGGCAGTTATCACGA
>JBBSFO010000442.1:0-4795 GCA_038238655.1 Thermomicrobiales bacterium
CAGTATCAAGCGAGACAATCGTGCCTGGCGTTGCAACGAGCGGTAACGACGATACGGCGTGGAGGCCGTACAAAATGAGCCGCTTCCCATCCAGAAAGGTAAAGACGCCCGGCCACGGTCGGTACGCACGTTCCATCCGGGCAAGCCGCTCCGCTGGCGCATCCCACGGGACGTGCCCGTCTCCTTTTTTGATCAGCCGGGTCACCGTCGCCGCGCGTTCGTCCTGCGGCGACGGGGTCATCTTTCCGGCAACCCATTGCACAGCGGTCTCGACAAGGAGCGAGGCACCCACTATGGCTAAGGAGTCGGAGAGGATTGCCGTTGTTGTATCGTTAGGGATATGTACTGATTTCTGCGCGAGAACCGGGCCAGTGTCAAGTCCTACGTCCATCAACATGATCGAAACGCCCGTTTCGCTTGCACCATCAAGAATTGCCGCGTGAATCGGCGATGCACCTCGATACGCTGGTAAGAGCGATGCGTGAACGTTTAATGTCCCACGATCCGGGATCGTCAGGACATCCGGGCGCAGAATCTTGCCATAGGCCGCGACGACGAAGAGCGACGGCACAACGGCGGCGAGTTGCGCCATGACGAGGGGATCGCGCAACCGTTCGGGCGCGAGGATAATTAATCCACGCGCGTCGGCGGCCTCATGCACGGCGCTCCGATGCACATGTCGCCCCCGTCCCGACGGGCGCGGTGGCTGTGTGACGACCAGCCGGACCGCGAAACGCGCGTTCCCCGCAAGCGCATCCAGCGTCGGCACCGCGAAGTCTGGCGAGCCGAAAAAGACCACGGGAATCGGTGTCGGCACGTCTGCGTCCGGTCGCGGCACTACCATGATTTCACACCTTTCGAGACGGGATAAATACGAACCGCCAAGACGCCAGGGACACCAGGACGAGAAGAGAAAAAACGAAAGAATTTAGCTCCCGTTCTTCTCCCTCTTGGCGTCGTTGGCGTCTTGGCGATTCAATCTCCTATTCACGTCACGCGATAGATCGAGACGCGACCGTGCCGAAACGCGAGTTCGAGCATATCGTTGAACTTCGCGAGCCCTGCTACCGCGTAGGGCGGGCAACCGGCGGGGACGGTGCAATGCCCCTCCCCTTCCTCTTCCGTTAGACCGACGATGATCCAGGTGATTTGGTATTTCGCGAGGATACGGCGCGCGTCGGCGGCATTTGTCGTCCCGTAGAGCGTGCCAATATCGGCAGCGCGCTCTGGCAACTGACGTGTGATCGCCTGATCCGCTCCGCCCCGCCACTGCACCTCGTGGAAATACCAGCCAAGCACGCCAGGGATGCCGGTCGAGGCCGCAAAACGGCTTTGAAACCAGCCGTGCCCTTCACCATACGAGTTCCCGACCGCCTCGATCAGGCGGTCATCGGTCGCGGCGTGGTCGCGCAGCCACTGCATCGCCACGAACTCGTCAGGATTCTCCCTACTCACATAGTGAAAACCGTCCAGCCCCTGCCAACCAGATCCCTCACCGCCAAAGTCAATTCCATCACTGCCGAAATGGCCTGTCCGCTGGAATGGTACAAATAATGGATACACCGCCGCCATCACTGTCAGGAGCGATAATCCTACCGCCACCGTGGCAAATCGGGCGCGCGGCGCATCGAGCGTCACCGTTCGCGATGCCGTCGCGACGGTCCAGACTAACGTCACGATTCCGTATGCCCCCGCGAGCATCAGCAAGACCCACGATTGATAATCTACTTTGAACATCGTATTCATGCGGTTATCGAAAGCGTCACGCAAAAAGACGAACTCGGGAATCACAGGCAGCAGCGCGCCATACAGGGCAAGCGCCGTCACCGCGCGATCCATCGGCGTCCACGCAAACCACATACGCTGCTCCTGCATCGGGCGAGCGTAGGGTCGGCGGAGTGCTAACACCCCGGCAACGACAATAACACCCGTCGGCAGCAGCATTGCCGTCCGCGTCAACAGAGCGACCGTACCAATCGCAACACCGGCAATCAGCATGAAGCGTTGCTCGCCCGCCGTAACCCCATGCGAGCGACCAATGACGCCGCGAATGACGAGTGTACTCGCGGCGAGCAACGGCACGGCGAAGACCGCGAGAAACTGCAGGAGATTCGTATGCGGCCAGGTCACGATCCCGAACGTGCGAATGATCGTCCCGAGAATCGGCGTGCTTTCGAGGCTTTGAATGAAGGGCGGCACGTCACCGGGATTGCCGACGAGGCTCTTGAAATGGAGATAGTACGGCAGATACAGCCCGACTGCGCCCGCACACAGCAACGCGGCGCGGCCCACCGCGAGCCACCGATAACCGGGCCGACGGAGCACAACCGCCGCGAGGATCGGCAGCGTGAACGTCGGCAAATCCCAGGCGTTCGTCGGGTACAACGCGCCAATAACCAGCGCGGTCAACAGATACCGAAGAATGTCCGGGCTAAGCCATCTGAGTAGGCGGGCGCGATTGGTGGTGTAGGCTTCCGCCTGCGGATGCTCGCGCTGGCGGAAGCCCACGCCACCGGCAGAATGCGCAGGGCGCAGCCAGTGTCCGATAGCCACAGCGACCGCGAGGAGGACGGTCGGTAGCGCGAGAACATGCGGATGAATGTCGCCGAGCAGGAAACTGAAGAGCGGAAACTCAGTGATCATCTCCGCAACGGCGCCGGGAACGATGTGATCCTTGACGACGCGCGTGCTGTTCCAGCCGATTCCCGTCCAGAAGTTTGCACGCACCACCGCTGCCGGATCAGTGAGCAGGCGCGCGATGCCGAATGCATTACCGGCAATCGCGACCAACAGGCCCCCAACTACCGACGCGGCAAGCGGTCGGAAATTCCGCCCGGCAAGTCGGCGCTCCCGGCGAAAGCGCGCCAACAGATCGTAGGCGATCCCGCTCGCGCCGCAGAAAGTCAGCGCCGGGAGCGAAATGCTCATCAGGTTGAAGGCAACTTCCGGACGCACATCCGCGAGCAGTCCGAGGGTCGCCGCCTCGACATAGCCGAAGTAGTAGTAGTTGATCCCGTATCCCGACAGCCAGGCATCGTGCGGCGGCATCCAGCGCGCGCGCATCGTACTCGTCAGGAAGCCAATCTCCATCGGCTTTTCTGTGCTGCGCACATCGGGGTAGTAGCCGCGCAACCAGAAAAAGAGCGCGAAAACGACCAGGAACAGCAGCGCGAACAGCGCCGCGATACGGAGATGCCACCGGAGCCAGCGCCTCATCCGTCCGCGATCCGTCAGCGTCACGAGCGCGGAACAAGCCGCGACAAACAGCACAGAACACAACAGCGACACACGACCAAAGGGCACGAGATGCACCGAGGCGAGCGCCCAACTGACCCACGACACGAGCAGCAGCCCAACAACCGGCGCGAGCGCCATGCCACGACTGGGCAGCCCCGGCATCAGCCGGTAGGCGAGCGGAAAGGCAATCACCGCGAGAATCAGCAGCCAGAGCAGCCACATGGCCGCCCAGCCGACCGCACTAGCGAGCATCGGCTGCTCCCGTACGCCAGCCACTGGCGACTTCATAGAGCAGCGTCGTGTCGGACTGCCACGCGACGCGCAGTATCCCTTGTTCCACCATGCGGTTCAGAGTCGCCAAACCGATCGGTGAGGCATACGATTCACCTTTTCGCTGCGCGCCGATCTGCCCGGCGTCGAGCTTCGTCTTGCGCTCGACATCGCCGACGACGATGTACTGGACATGATAGCGATTGAGAACATCCTGAACGGCGCGCGGTTCATTGCTCGTATAGATGCGGCGGACATCGTCCACGCGCGCGGGGAGCAGCAGTCGGTCACGCTGCTGCTCCTCGTGCCGCTCCCAGCCAATAATCGTCGGAAAGCCCGTGGCGCTGGAAATTCGCGAGCCATTGCCCCGATACGGGCCAATACTCGCTTCCGCAATCACCGGCGTCCCGCGCAGCGTCGCGTTCATCCACTGGATCAGGGCGAGATCATCGGCAAAATACACAGGCTCGCCGCTACTGCTATTACTGAATTGATCGGCGGGCACGGAACCGGTTGCCATCCACGCGAACCCATCGAGACCGGCGGCGGGCGGTATCGGCGTCATCCGCTGCCGCAGCCGCGCGGGCGTCCCGAACACGGGATACAAGAGTGCGAGAATCACCGCCACACCGAGAAACCACGAGATGACTACACGCCATACTGAGGGCGTCGCGCGCCATCGCTCCACGATGATGCTGAGTAGAGCGACGCTCGACAGAGCGAGCAGCGTCCATGCCTGAAAGTCGAATTTGAAGACGGTATTCATCCGCTCGAAGTCGCCGCCGATCAGGTCATCCGCGAGGAAAACAATCTCGATCACGGAAAGCAATCCCAAACCAACTCCGGCGATCCCAAACGCCATCCGTCGGCCCGGTTGCGCGTCCATCCGCACCCACAGGAGCGCGAGGGTACACAGGAGTGGCACCGTGACAACCAGTACAAGGAGACGCGAGGCGATTGCCGCGCCGAGGGCACATGCGGCTGCTCCCGCTATGGCGGCGCAACGGGCATCGGCGCGGAGCGTCGTGAACCAGCCCCGTGCCGGGCGCATCAGTAGCAGTGCGAGGGCGATCAGCAGGCACGGCATACCGAAAATGACGAGAAACCCGCCGAGCGGTGACGGCTCGCGGACGCGTGACAATGATCCATAGAGCGACTGGAAATGCGCGAAGAACGGAAGGTAGCAAAGATAGGCGACGACCCCCACAAAACCCTAACCGCCACGTGTATAGACGACGGTTCGCGACATTGAAAGCCTGCTCGCGGGGTAGCCCACGACGAGCCCAAG
>JBBSFO010000443.1:0-4789 GCA_038238655.1 Thermomicrobiales bacterium
AATCGTTTCCTGCTCGACGACGACCGCGTCCGGCTGGTCGTCGCGCGGTGCGATCTCGTCCAGCAAGCGGTCCGGGTACGGCTGGAGCCACGGCACCTCGGCGAAGGAGTGCATCATCGTCAGACGACGGGCCTTCCGCCGGAGCAGGTCGAGGCAGACATTGGTTGCGATGCGATAGAGCCACGCACGGAACAGTGTACTGCCATCGAAGCGATCGCGGCCCCGCCACGCGCGCAGGAACGTCTCCTGCACGGCATCCTCCGCGTCGTCGAACGAGGCGAGCATCCGGTAGCAGTGGACGTGTAGTTCGCGCCGGTGGCGCTCGGTGAGCACCGCGAAGGCCGACCCCTCACCGGCGATCGTGTCGGTTCGCTCCATCGTCATCCGAATGCCAGTCCGCACATTACGTTCGTCATCGTCCCGGTCATACCCTCGGCTCCGTTCGCCTTCTCTTCCGACGCCGTATGGGACGCTCGGCATTCTGTCGCTAGTATCCTGGTGGTCGTCGGAATCCGCCTGTCACGCCCGCGAGGGTCTTTGCCATCGCGAGCAGGAGCGATTCATCCCAGCGTCTCCCGACCATCTGTACCCCGATCGGTAGACCATTAGCATCCCGCGTATACGGCAGCACGACCGCCGGATGGCCGGTATAGTTGAACATCACGCAGTGGGCGGCGGCCATCATATAGTCCACTTCCTGCCCATCCACCGGCAACGGCGGCCACCCTTCACAGTGCGGAAACGCGGTGGTCATAGATGGTGGGCACAGCAGCACGTCCCATTTCTGGAAGAACTGCTCCCAGGCAATCATGGATTCGTCACGACGATGCAGCGCTTCCAGATAGTGAGCGAGAGTCGTCGGTGGTTGATCCTCTTCCGGTTGGAATGCCCCGGTCATCATCTCTATCAACGCACCGGCGCTCGCTCCCTCCTGGCTGAAATCCAACGTCGGCAACGCCGCTTCATCGACGGCTGCGCTGGTGTGGCTGAGTTGCTGCGCCAGTGCTTGTACGGCATCGCGAATCGCTGCCGCGACCGGGAAACCCGGGAAGGTCGGGGCGACAGCGATCCGCAGGTCCTTCAATGCCAGTTCCGGTACGTCGTCAACCGGCACGGGCGGTACGTCGGTATCGCGCCCGTCCGGCCCGGCGATGATCGCGTACAGCAGCGCCAGATCCTCGGCAGTGCGCGCCATTGGCCCGATGCAGGACATGATGCGGACGCTGCGCGGCGGCGGGAGACCGGGGATGAGTCCGGTGAGTGGGACGCGATGTTCGGTCGGCTTTAGGCCGAACACGCCGCAGAAATGTGCCGGGATACGGAGCGAACCGGACAGATCGGTACCGATGTCAAACGGGGTCATCCCGGCAGCCAGCGCCGCCGCCGCGCCGCCACTGGAACCGCCCGGCGTGCGCGCGGTATCCCAAGGATTGTTGGTACGGCCGAAGAGGGGATTCTCGGTGCGCCCGAAATCGCCCAGCATCGCGGCGACGTTCGTCTTGCCGATAAGGATGCCGCCTGCCGCCTTCAGGCGGGCCGCGACTGTGCTATCTTCCTGGGGCACATGATCCAGTGGCGGAAACCCGGTCGTCGTGCGCATGCCCGCCGTCGCAAGAGCATCTTTCAGGGTGAAAGGCACGCCATGCAGCGGCCCCCACACCTCGCCGCGCGCCAGTGCTGCATCCGCCTCCCGCGCCCGTGTATATGCCTGCTCGGCGTCCATGGTAATAATGGCATTCAGGGCAGGATTGTGCGCGTCAATCTGCACCAAATGCGCGTCCAGCATTTCGATAGCGGAAACGCGGCCCACCCGGATGGCGGCTGCCAACTGCGTCGTGCTGGAGAAAACAATGTCCTTGTTCATCACACCTCGTTATGACAGAGAGTACGTCCATTCCGGTCCCATTCGTGACGGAAATCGCCCCTGGTTCCCCGAGCAGGAGATCTACGAACTCCTTCGCCCGATCCTCCTCTTCGGTCAGACTGCCGCTCCTTCTAAGAGAAGCTCTGTCCCGGCTGTCTCAGCGCTGACGGGAACTCCTGCAGAAGCCACGAATTGCCATCGGGATCGCTGAATCCGGCATACTTGACACCCCCGAGATCGGTGATCTCGCCGACTTCGAGTCCACGTTCAACGAGCGCCGCGCGCGCGTCGGCGATGTCCGCCACAACCAGGTGCAGCCCCTTCACCGATCCCGGCTTCATCTCAGTAATTTCGCCCATACCGGTCCCAAAGACAATCGAACACGCCGACCCGGGCGGCGTGAACTGGACAACCCGCATCGTGTCGGTCGGCCGCACATCCACCTCTAATGTAAAGCCCGCCTGCTCATAGAAGGCCTTGGCGCGGTCAACATCAGCAACCGGCACTGGCACCAGCTCAAGCTTCATATCGGGCATGGTCACTTTCTCCTTTGTTTCCAGAAACAGATTCATAGAACGCATGTTCTGATAGCACTACACCCCGTCACCGGAATGGGCTTACTCCATGTCATGACGAGGTTTGCTTGTTCATCATGATTGCTCCTTGCCTTCCTCTCGATACGCCGTGACCGCGATCACCACCGATTGCCGCCGCGACGGCGATACATGCGTGACATCGGGAGCGCCTTCACTCTATCCCGGTGCGACTACTGGCACCCGGTAGTCGTTCGGCGGAGGCCGAAATCGACAGCCGATGTTCTCCGAGGTGTAACGTCGGTTCCCACAGAAACTCATCGGTGGTGCGATGAGGAGGCCCGGGCAGGCGTGTCCGAAGCGCCTTTTATCGCCCGCTCGGCAGGTATTTCTGAAACCAGCCGACGATGCGCTCCAACCGCTCGCGGCGGTGGGCGGGTTTGCCGGAGCGGGAAAGGCCGTGGCTCTCGTTCGGGAAGCGGATGAAGACGACCTCGCGCCGGAGCCGCCGGAGCACGGTGAACAACTGCTCTGCCTCGCTGATCGTGCAGCGGTGGTCATTTTCGCTGTGGATGATGAGCAGCGGTGTCGTGATCTTCTCGACGTGCGCGATCGGCGAGCGATCCCAATAGTCGTCGCGATTTTCCCAGTATGATCCCTTGAATTCCCATTCCAACGAGCGCCAGATCATGTCGCTCGTGCCGTACGAGGAGATACGACTAAGCGTGCTCCGCTCGGTCACACCTGCCTTCCAGCGATTCGGGTACGCGCCGATCAGGAAGTTCATCAGGTAGCCGCCGTACGAGCCGCCCGTGATGCCGACGCGCTCCGCGCTCAGATAGGGTCGCTGGAGAACGGCGTCCAGCCCCGCCATGATGTCGTGCACATCCACATCGCCCCAATTGCCGGTGAGCGCGGAGGTGAATGCCTGCCCGTAGCCGGTGCTGCCGCGCGGGTTGAAGTACGCGACGACGTACCCCTCGGCGGCGTAACGGTGGAAGGAGTGCATGAACGACGACCCGTACTGCCCGCGCGGCCCGCCGTGGATGTCGAGAATCAGCGGATACTGGCGCGATGCATCGAAATCGGGCGGGTGCAGAATCCAGCCGTCCATCTCGATCCCCCCGTCAATCGGCACGCGCACCCGCTCCGGCTCCGGCAAAAGCACACCCGCGAGCGCATCTTTGTTGATGTCGGTCAAACGGCGCTCGCGCGTGCCGTCGAGATGCGCGAAGAAAAGGTCGCCCGGCACGGTCATGCTCGAAACGACCGCGACGAGCATATCGCCCGCCACGTGGAAGCCTGCACAGTTCCGGTCGCCGCCAAGCACGATGCCGACTCCGCCCGTCATCGCGACACGCGCGATCATCGCCGTGCCGCGATCCTCCGTGACGAAGAGGATGCCGGTGCCGTCGGGTGTCCATTGGAGGGGGAACTGGCCGTTGCCCGTGCCGAGGTCGCCCATCACGCCGCCGGTCGCGGAGCGGTCGAAGTCGCGTGTCAGGGCCTGTGGCGCGCCGCTCCCGTCCGCTGGGGCGATCCAGACCCAGTCCTGCGTCGTCGGCCCCGTCTCCGCAGGGCGGTCGTGGCCGAGGAAGGCAATCTGCGTCCCGTCGGGCGACCAGACGGGCGACTTGAACGGCCCGACGCTCACGGTCAGTTGCGTCGCATCGCCACCCGTTGCTGGGACGGTGTAGATATCGGATGTATCCGCCCACTCGCGATCCGGCGTACGGCGGGAAACGAAGGCGATGCGCGACCCGTCCGGCGACCACGCGGGCTGTGCGTCGTCCCACGGGCCATCGGTCAGTTGCACCGGGTCGCCGCTGGTGACGGCCACCGCGAAGAGATGCTTGTATTTACCATCCCAGAAGCCTTCGCCGTCCATCTTGTAACCGAGCTGGGTGATGACCCGCACGTCGCTCCCCTCCTTCGGGGCGTGCGTCGCGTCATCCTTCGCCGGTCGCTCGGTCTTCGCGACGTAGACGAGCTGCTGCCCGTCCGGCGACCATGCGGGCTGACTGACATCACTCGATCCACGCGTCAGGCGATGGGCCTCCCCGAAGTCGGCGGGGATTAGCCAGAGTTCCTTGCGCTCTTCACGATCCGAAACGAAAGCGACGGTTCGGCCGTCCGGCGACCAACGGGGCGCGGTGTCGTTGGCATACGCAGTCGTCAGTTGACGGGGTTCACCCCCCGCCGTCTCCACAAGCCAAAGGTTCGAGACGGTGCGATCCTGCTCCGTATCCGTCCGTGTCACGACGAAGACGACACGCGATCCATCCGGTGAAACCTGGAACTCGCCAATGATGCGCAAGGCAAAAAGATCATCATTTGTGATCGTGCGACCGCCGGTTGTGTGCGTCATTCTGGACCTCCATCGAGTAGATAG
>JBBSFO010000444.1:0-4766 GCA_038238655.1 Thermomicrobiales bacterium
GGCTGCGGGTGGTGAAGATCGGCGGGCGGGTGCGCGAGTGGTCGGAATGGGTGCGGCGCCATCTCGCAAGCAGCCATCCCGGTCAGGTACTCTGGCATCTCCTCGCCGCCGCCTTCCCACCGTTATGAATAATGCAGGCTAGGCAAAGAAACGGCGGCGAGGCTACCCTCGCCGCCCGGATGATCGCTCTTCAACGCTACGACACTCGTCCCGCCTGTCGCCGGAGCACGATGCCCGTCGCGATCACGCCTACCATCAGGAGCAGCACCGCCAGGAGGCGGAAGTCGGCTGCGCCCTGGTCACGCATCACGCCCGTCGCGGGGAGCGTCGTCGTCGGTGCTGGCGTCGCTACCGTGCCGCCGCCAGTTCCTGTCGCCACGGGGGCGGTGGTCGCGGCGCGGGTCGCGGTCGCAGCTGTGACCGTCGGCGCGGTTGTTGGCGCGGTGGTCGCCGCGACGGTCGTCGCTGTCGGTGCGCTAGTTGCGGCCGTTGTGGCTGCAGCCGTCGCGGTCGGCGCAGTCGTTGTCGCCGAGGTTGCGGCGGCGGTCGCGGTCGGTGCGGTCGTCGCCGCTGTTGTCCCGGCAGCCGTCGTCCCAGTCGCCGTAGTCGTGCTGGCCGCTGCGGATCCCGCCGCTGTGGTCGCCGCAACCGTGGCCGTCGGCGCGGTCGTTGCCGAGCCCGTCGTCTGTGCGGTCGTCCCCGCCTGACCCGTCGTGCTCGCCACGACGCTCACCATCCGCTGGAACGTCCCGTCCGAAGCCGGAAGGAGGAAGCCCACCGGCACATTCGCCGGGAGCGTCCCGGTGACGGTGCCCGTCCCATAGGCAGCATTCGCGTCGGCCGCCTTGATATTCGCGACCGTGATGTTGCTCACGTCGCCCGTGCTGCCCGCCGGGGCGCTACTCGCATTCGCGACGATCTCTTGCGCGACGGTCGTGCCGCGATTGTTCACGTCGTGGAAGGGCTGCCCGTCGGCGATGTTCCAGACGGCGAGTTGCACCTGATAGGGATTGCTCTGGACGTATCCCTTGCCGAGCGCGTACTGGAGCGCACCGCGCACCTTGTCGTCGGCCAGCCCCTGCGCCTTGATGCTCTGCCCGTCCGGGAACTTCTTGCCGAAGTCAAGGCAGAAGACATTGATCGTCGTGCCACCGCCGGCGGTCCCCGCGCCGGGCGTCGTGGTCTGCGCGACGACCCCGATCGGCACGAGCGCGAGTGCCAAAACGATGAGCGCTCCCATTCCCACCAAAATCCCACGTGTACGCAACGCCGCACCAACCTTTCCCTGAAGATAAGACCCAATCCCGCCGCAACATGGGCGGGAATGCGAGTTGCTACAGCAAGTTGTGTACCGCAGGCGATGCTTGCATGATGCGCCACGCGTCCTTTCCCAAATGAGAGGTGCGGCGCGGATGTAGGGAGCGAACCGCGACGGTGAAGGTCATGAGGTCGGTCACGGCTCTGTACGGCAATGGGCGCGGTGGCGCGGTCGCTGGCACGCGGCGTGCCTTGATGTTCATCGGCAGGGACTGTCGGAAGGAGGGTTGGACATGTCGGTGACCGATAGGCTGATCGAGGAAGAACTGCACAAGATGATCGTGAGCGGCGACGATGGCATGACGGCCCGGGCCGATGGCGAACTCATCGCGGAGGCAACCCGGCGTGCCCGCAGCCGCGCCGGGCTGATGACCACCAACCCGCAAGATGTGGGGGCGATGGAGCACTGGGAGCGAGTGCTCGCCGAGTTCCGCGACGAGGCGACCCCACAGGCAGATGGGGGCTCATCAGGTAACGATGCTGTCCGCGCACAGCTTATCGCCTAGTTTGGCCCGTGCGGCACAGGGGCACGGCCGACGAAACCTCAATCAAGGAACCCCACCATACAATGGCGGCCACGGACCGCTCTCCCTCCCCCTCTCGTATCCCAATCATACATCCTCATCTATTTGATCGGCCGGTAGAACGCAGGGCTGGTTCACCGGTTCGCCCTCATGATGTCACGATGCGCGCATTTCTGGTGCACCGTCGGCGATCAGTCCGTGGGCAACAAGAGGATTCCGACCATCGCAAGCAGGGGGAACGCGGGGGTCACGCCAAAGACGACACCGAGCAAAAGCAGCGCGACGACGGCGCTTTTGAGCGCCACAATCACGGCGTGCCGGTGAAGAAGGGAGGGGGGAGGAAGCATCTCCCCGTCATTCCTGTTCAGCATGATCGGCGGATGCCGCACGATCGGGGATCGGCGTATCGCGCTTCTCCCGGTCGAGCAGTCGTGTTTCGAGCACCGCCACCTCGTCGCGCATGCATTTGAGCGCATCCGTGGCGAATGAGCACAAGCGTTTCGCCGGTGGCAACGCGCAGAACTTCCGGCACAGCTGCTCGACCGCAAGCAGGGCGACGGTCAGCTGCCGTCGCAGCGCACGCAGCGACTGGAACTCCTTCTCGAACCGCGAACCACGCATCCTTTTGCCCAATCACGATCTGCCGACACTGGTCATTCGTGTAACGCTGTGCACGTTTGTTCCCAGGGGTGGCCTCAGCGATGCGCCGTGGCATCCTTGGCGTCCGCGTTCGTGCGGAAGTACCCTTCAATCTTCTTGCCGTCGGCGCGGGTATAGCCCGAGACCCACACCTTGTCCCGCTCACCTGGCGCGGGTTGCTTGTTGCTGTCGCCGCCCGAGTACTTGCGACCGGTCGTGCGCTCCTTCTTCCACGACCCCGAACCCTGCTTCGTCGCCATCGTGCGCTCCTTTGGTGCAAGGACGGGACGCACGGTGCGTCCCGCCTTCGCGCGATCTCCCACCAGACAGGGAGCGGCCCGCTTCGTTTAGTGGTTCGGCTTCTCGGTAACCTTCTCGTCTACCAGGTTGCCCTGTGCGTCATACTGCCGTTTGTCGGTGACCGTCTTCCCACCGCCCGGACTGCCTTGACCTTGACCGCGCATGCCATGCTCGCCCTCGACATGGACGTGCGTGCTCCCCGCGTCCTCGACGTGCACTTCCTCGCGCCGCACCGTGTCGCTTATCCGCTCGGTCTCGGTCACCATCTCCTTGCGGACGTTCACTTCACCGACGACCCGGGCCTCCTTCGAGGTGACGACCTCCTGCTCCCGGAGCGGTACCGCGATGTCCCGATCCATCGCGGACAGCTCTTCCTGGGTGGCCGGGCGGCGGTCCACCGCGCGCTCGGTGACGTAGACTTCCTCGCGCTCCACCGGCACGTCGATCGTCTTTTGCTCCTCGACGACCTCCTTGACGATCCGCGCCCGGCCCGCCTCGGTCTCGCGCACCCCCGCCTTCAGTCGTTCCTCGACCACCGGCACGGTGATGTTCGCGTCGTCCCGACCATACTCCCTGCCCGCCTCCCGGCGTGCCAGCCGTTCATCATTGCGCTGCCGGGTAGGCTGAGTACCGGCGGGCATGGCGTTCGTGCCCCGCTCGTCGGCAATCACCGCCGTGTCGCCGCTCGCGTGCTCCAAGGTGGCGCTGCCCGGCACCGCCTGGCCTCCGCTCTCGTTATACAGGGCATCCTCATCCAGCGCGTGGTAGGCGTGCCGATCGAACCCGGCAGTAGTGGCCAGCTCGGCCCCCGTCGAGCGCAGCGTCAGGCGATTGTTGGCGCTCTGCAGCACCGCGCTCAGCGGCACGAGCATCTCGTGGCCGTCCTGATCGACGACGATATCCGTCACCTGCCGCGTCGTCCCGTCGACGATCACATGCTTGACTTCGCCGATCTCCATCCCGTCGGTGGTCATCACCCGGTCATTGCGGTGGATCTCCATCTCTGCCATCGTCTCGTTCCCTTTCAGTGGTGTGTCCGATCAATGTCTCGATAAACGTGCCCGATTAGGTGCGCGGAGGAGTGTTGCGGTCGCGCTCGAGGACGAAGGCGTCCTTCTTGCGGCGGCTGAGGAAATAAGCAAGCAGGCCGATCAAGGCGAGCACGATCAGGAGCGGGATCAGCCACTTCCAGATGCTGCTGCCGCCGCTCTTCGTCACGCTCGTCGTCTCGATCTTGGAGACGGTGTTGTCCGGATTTGAGGTCACGTTGACCTGGTCGTCCACCTTGAGGTCCCCAACCGTCGCCGCCTTGCCGTCCCGCACAACCGTCATGTTCGGCGCCGCATTGATCTGCCGATCCTGGCCGTTCGAGTTGACCGTCAGCGGGCTCGTCTTGGAGACTTTGCCTGTGAACGTGCCGCCCGTCGTCGGGGCGGGGGTCGGGGTCTGCGCGGCCACCGCCACCGCCGACAATGCGAGAAGAACCATCACGGAGCAGGCGATCATTGCCCTCCGCATCCCTGTCGCACCCATGCCAAACCCCTTTCGCTACCGCGCTCTCTGCCCGTCGCCGTCCTCTGGTGGACCGCGTTTCGCTTGCACCATTGGCAAGCCCCATGCCACCCATGCGATGGACCATCGGACGCCCATCGCCGCGCGGCAGTAGTGTCGGCCTACGAGAAAGCCGCCCCGATGGGCGGCCCTCCCTCGGCGTCGCGCTGATGGACACGGAACCTAGCGGCCGGGCTTCTCGGTGACCTTCTCGTCCACGAGGTTGCCCTGCGCGTCGTACTTGCGCTTGTCGGTAACCGTCTTCCCGCCGCCCGTCGTCGCTTGCCCGCGCGTACCGCGCTCATCGGCAGGTGCATGTCCTGGTGGAAGATGAATCCCTTCTCGACCTTGAAGGAGTTCCGTCCTACTTCGACGACCTTGCCGACCTTCTCGTCGTTCGCGTCGTAGACCTCGGCGCCCTTGGCGACTTCGCCC
>JBBSFO010000445.1:0-4760 GCA_038238655.1 Thermomicrobiales bacterium
GCGGCAGGCCCGCAAGAGCCACGGCCGGAGAGCGAAGCGATGACGACGGGGATGCGAGAGCCGCGCAAGGACGCGGCAAGCCCGAGGGAGCCGCGCCCGGACGTTGAGGCGAGAGGGTTAATCCACGATGCGCCTCCTACCGTGATGCGGAATACGACCGCGTAACCGCCGACGAATAGGGAATCTCTCCTGCCCGTATCTATTGAGGATGCTGTGAATAATTTTGAACCGCCAAGACGCCAAGGACGCCAAGAGGAACATAGAACGGAAACCCTATCTATCTTCTTTCTTTAATCTTGGCGTTCTTGGCGTCTTGGCGGTTCAGTCTCCGGGACGGGGGAATGGACGATGGTGACGATTGCGGATATCTGGGCGGCGCAGCCAATTGTTGCGGAGGTCGCGATGCGGACGCCGCTCGTACGGCTGCGGCTGCCGGACGCGCCCGCCGAGATTTACCTGAAACTGGAGAACTTACAGCCGATCGGCTCCTTCAAGTTGCGTGGCGCGCACAACGCGATGCGCGCCCTGCCGCCGGAGGAACTGTCGCGCGGGGTGCTGACGGCCAGCGCGGGGAACATGGCGCAGGGCGTCGCCTTCGGGGCGCAACGGCTTGGCATCCCTTGCTGGGTCGTCGTGCCCGATACCGCGCCGGAAACGAAAGTGGCGGCGGTCAAGCGGATGGGCGGTGAGGTAATCCCCGTGCCGTTCGATGTGTGGTGGCAGACGTTTTCGACGCGCGCCTACCCCGGCATTGACGCGACGTTCATCCACGCCTTCGACGACGAGCGCGTGATGGCGGGCAACGGCACGATTGGTCTCGAAATCCTCGAAGACCTGCCCGATGTGGACATCGTACTCATTCCTTTCGGCGGTGGCGGACTGGCATGCGGCATCGCGACCGCACTCCGAGCGCTCCGGCCACAAACGAAGATTTACGCGACCGAAGCGGCGAATGCGGCCCCGCTCACCCCGGCCTTCGGCGCGGGCAAGCCGGTGGAGATCACGTACACGCCATCGTTTGCGGACGGTATCGCGGGTAAACTGGTTTTCCCCGAGATGTGGGAGCGCGCTTCCGCCTTGCTTGATGGCGCATTTACCGCTACAGAAGACGAACTGAAGGGCGCGGTGCGCCTCCTTGCCGAGCGGAATCGCGTGATTGCCGAGGGCGCGGGCGCGTGCCCCGTCGCCGTCGCCCTTTCCGGCAAAGCGGGCGGCGGCAAGATCGTCTGCGTCGTCTCCGGCGGCAATATTGACTTCCGCGTCCTCTCCGAAATCCTCTCCGGGCAGGACGCCGCGCGGAGTTGACCGCTCAATGCGGCTCGCGGGAATGCCGACAGTAGCTTGGGGGCGCGGACACAAAAACGGCAGGCCCGAAAGCCTGCCGTTGCGTTTTCTCTAGGATCAGTCGGCGGCGACGGCGCGCATCGCTTCTGGAATTAAATCCGTGCTGCGGCTATCGCGCTGTGTGGTGGCGATCTCGGTGAAGCGGTCGAGCGGCATGGATTTCAAATCCTCACCGCTCCGCAGGCGGACGGAGACTGCGCCCGCTTCCGCCTCGCGGTCGCCGACGACGAGCATGTACGGCACTTTCTGCACCTGCGCGTCGCGAATCTTCGCCTGCATCCGTCCGTCGCTCACATCCGCTTCGGCGCGGATGCCCTGCTGCTTCAACTGCGCGACGACCTGTCTGGCGTACTCCTGATGCCGGTCGGCAATCGGGATGACCATCGCCTGCACGGGCGCGAGCCAGACAGGGAATGCGCCCGCGTAGTGCTCGATCAGTCCGCCAACGAACCGCTCCATCGAGCCGAGCACGGTGCGGTGGACCATCACCGGGCGGTGCCGCTCGCCATCGTCGCCGATGTACGACATGTCGAAGCGATCCGGCAGTTGCATGTCCACCTGGATTGTCGGCCCCTGCCATTCGCGGCCAATCGCATCGTAGAGTTTGATGTCAATTTTGGGCGCATAGAAGGTGCCACCACCCTCGTCCACCTCGTACGCCATGCCGCGCTTCGCCAGCGCCCGGCGCAGCATCTCCGTCGCGTGTTCCCACGCTTCTTCGGTACCGACCCACTTTTCGGGCCGCGTCGCGAGGTAGGCGCTGTACGTGTAGCCGAAGGTCTGCATCATGTCGTCAACGAGGTCAATGACGCGATTGACCTCGGCTTCCAACTGATCCGGCGTGCAAAAGATGTGCGAGTCGTCCTGCGTGAAGCCGCGCACGCGGAGCATACCGTGGAGCACGCCGGAGCGCTCGTAGCGGTAGACCGTGCCGAGTTCCGCCCACCGGAGCGGCAGATCGCGATACGAGCGCGTGCGGGTATTGTAGATCATAATCGCGGCAGGGCAGTTCATCGGCTTGACATAGTAATCTGTGCCGTCAATGTCCATCGGGGAGTACATATTCTCCGCGTAGGTCTCCAAGTGGCCGCTCCGCTCGAAGATCGCGCCATTGTGGATGTGCGGGGTGTAGAGCAGGTCGTAACCGCGGTCGAAATGGACCTGCTTCCAGAAGTTCTCGATCTCGTTGCGGATGATTGCGCCTTTCGGGTGCCAGAGAATCAGTCCCGCGCCGATCTCGTCCGACGTGCTAAAGAGGTCGAGTTCGCGCCCGAGGCGGCGATGATCGCGCCGCTCCGCTTCCTCCAGTTGATGGAGGTAGGCGTCGAGATCGGCCTGCGATTCCCACGCGGTCACGTAGATGCGCTGCAACTGCTGGCGGTGCTCGTCGCCACGCCAGTATGCTCCGGCGACCCGCATTAACTTTACGGGCCCGATCTGCCCCGTCTGCTCGACATGCGGCCCGGCGCAAAGATCGGTGAACGGACCGTCCTGATAAAAGGAAACTTCCTCGCCCTCCGGCAAATCGTTGATCAGTTCGATCTTGTACGGCTGGTCCTTGAAGAAGGCGCGCGCCTCCTCACGGCTGACGATCCGCTTGATGAAGGGGGATTTTGCGGCGATGCGCTCCTGCATCCGCCGCTCGATCTCCGGGAAGTCGTCGGGCGTCAGCGAGCGCGGGAGGTCAAAATCGTAATAAAACCCGTCGGCAATCGGCGGGCCGATGGCGAGTTTCGCGTCCGGAAAGATGCCGAGCACCGCCTCCGCCATCACGTGCGCCGCCGAGTGGCGCATCTTGCGCAGCGGGGTCCAGATGTCGTCGTCATGCCGATCCGGTGATACGATCCCGGCGGCGTCCGCCTCCATCTCCTTGCCGATGTCGTCGTCCTGTTCACGCATGGGGGTGATCCCTCCCGATACCAAAAAAGCCCGACCCCGCAACGAATGGGGACGGGGTGACCGGCCACCATTGCCGGTCTTGTGCTGCCGAGGAGAAGTGGTGGGCGATACTGGGCTCGAACCAGTGACCTCCACGATGTCAACGTGGCGCTCTAACCAACTGAGCTAACCGCCCGCTCGCCTCATGATGGGTAGGATAGCACGACCTCAGGCGGCGTGCAAGCGCGATGTCAGTCGTAATCGAAAAGTTCGTCAACGGCGATTTGCGAGCCGGGAAGCGCAGGCTTGGCGTCTGCAATCATGCCGCGACGGTAGACGATTAGTTCGTCCGGTGTTGTCGCGGAATACGACGTCACTGTTTCGTTCCACGGATCAACATCCCAGACGACCTCCGTCCCCGCCGCGAAGTACTCTCCGCGTTTCTTTGCGAATGCGATATCCGCTTCCGCAGTTAACTCATCTGGCGCATGCATCTCCGCCACGAAAACCGGTGCGCCGGGAATGAAATCCATCGGATTCTTCGGGCGGGTGACGGCGAACGACACATCCGAGCTAAATGTCTTGCGATGCGGGAGATCAACTACGTACACGATGGTACTCGTGAATGCCCGGCCAATGCCGCGCGGGGTCCGATCCTCGTACTTCTTAAGCGAGGCGGCAATATTTCCGACGGTTCGCGCTTCGCCAATTGTATGAAACGGCAACTGCACCATCTTGCCGTCAACGAGTTCAACTTGACCTTCAAGGACTGGATCTCTCAGGTCATCAACTGTCGCTTCCCATTCGATGCTCATGGATACTCCTTGCCATATGCTCAGTGTAGCGGATGCGGCCACCGGATGCCTGCGGTACACTGGCACGAGCGGACCGGGGCAGACACGAAACGGAGGCACGCATGTCACTTGCAGGCGTCAGGATCGCGGCACTCGTCGAGGCTGAGTTTGAAGATTTAGAGCTGCTGTATCCCGTGATGCGCTTTCAGGAAGAGGGCGCGGAAGTGACGATCATCGGCACAGGGAGTGCGGAGACCTACAAAGGCAAACACGGCCTGACCGTCACTGCGGACACAACTGCGGATAAGGTGAACGCGGGCGATTTCGCGGCGATCATCGTGCCCGGTGGCTGGGCACCGGACCGCCTGCGCCGCTACGAGAGCGTCCTGCAATTTGTGCGGGACTTTGACAGTGCCGGGAAGACGGTCGGGATGGTCTGCCATGCGGGGTGGGTTGGCGCGTCCGCCGGGATTCTGCGCGGACGGCGGATCGCCGGGACGCGGGCGATCAAGGACGACGTGAACAACGCGGGCGGCGAGTGGGTGGATGTCCCGGCAATTCGGGACGGCAACCTCGTCACCGGGCGCGTCGTCGCCGACATCCCGGCATGGACGAAAGAACTCGTCGCGGCAGTCTACGAGCAAGTCGGCGCAGCCCAACCCGTCGGCGCGCGGTGATGCCAAGAGGAAGCCGAATCAACGTAGAGCGCGCAGAGGCGCAGAGAACACAGAGAGATAGTGAGAC
>JBBSFO010000446.1:0-4756 GCA_038238655.1 Thermomicrobiales bacterium
CTTCCCTATATTACGCC
This sequence comes from Thermomicrobiales bacterium, assembly GCA_038238655.1. Taxonomy (GTDB): domain Bacteria; phylum Chloroflexota; class Chloroflexia; order Thermomicrobiales; family JALYUS01; genus JALYUS01. The sequence goes on from JBBSFO010000446.1 coordinate 18, forward strand.
GCCGCTCGCGATGGCGGTTGTCTGGGGCTGGATGTACAAGCAGGACGGTGCGGGCCTCATCAATGCCTTCCTTGGCCTTTTCGGGATCGGTAATCAACGGTGGCTGCTCGATTCGCGCGGCGTCTTCGATCTGGTCGCGACGAATATTGGCATCCATTTGCCGAACCTCCTCCATGGCCCGCCGCTCCCACTCGTCTCAATTATGATCTACTCGCTCTGGGGCGCCATCGGCTTCGACACGATCATCTTCCTCGCCGGGCTTTCCAATGTACCGAAAGAGGTGATCGAGGCGGCGCAGATTGACGGCGCGAATCAATTCCAGATCGCCACGCGCGTCATTGCGCCGCTCTTGCGGCCGACGATCCTTTTCCTCTCGATCATCTCAGTGTTGCGGGCCTTCCAGGTTTTCAATCCGATCTACGCGATGACGCTCGGCGGGCCTGCCCAGAAGACCGAGACGATCACCTTTCTCATCTTCGATCAGTTCTTCCAGCAGGTGCAGGTCGGCTACGGCGCGGCAATCGCGCTGCTCCTGTTCGCCATTCTCTTTGTCATCACACTGATTCAACTCCGACTCGGCGAAGAGCGCCGCGTCGGCCGGACGGGGGGCTAATCATTTGGCGGTACGCACGGTGCCGAGCGATCTTTCGCAAGTGACGACCCGCATGCAATCGCGGACGGTTCGCACGGCACGAAAACGTGCCAGGCGGAATCTGATTGCCCATATCGTGCTCGTGCTCTTCGTCATCGGCGCGCTCTTTCCTTTCTATTGGATGGTCGCGACGAGCATCAAGACACTGACCGAGTCTCTCCAGTCGCCGCCGACCTTTTTGCCGCAGCATGCGCGCTTCCAGAACTACGCGAATGCCTTTCATCAGGCGCCGTTCGGGCGGTATCTCTTCAACACGCTTTTGATCGCTGGCATCACCGTCATCTGCAACCTCGCGACCTCCGTGCTCGCCGCTTACTCCTTCGCGATGACGGACTTCCCCGGCAAGCGCGTGATCTTCGCTATCCTCCTGACGACGCTGATGATCCCCTTCGAGGTGACGCTGATCCCGAACTTCATCCTCATCAAGAACCTGCACCTGTATAATACCTATTGGGCACAGATCGTCCCGTGGGCGGCGGGGACGTTCGGCATCTTCCTCGTCCGGCAGTTTTTCCTCAGCATCCCGAAGGAGATTTTCGAGGCGGCGGTAATTGATGGCGCAAGCGCGTGGGGTATTCTCTGGAAAGTTGCCGTGCCACTCGCACGCCCCGCGCTCGTCACGCTGGCGCTCTTCAGTTTCATTGGTTCGTGGAACTCGTTCGTTTGGCCGCTGATCGTGACGACCAGTGACAATGTACGGCCGATCCAGGTGGGCCTTTCGCAGCTGAAGAGCGATGCCGGAAACAACAACTTCCCGCTCCTGATGGCGGGAACGGCGCTGACCATCGTTCCGATTGCCATTCTCTACTTCTTTGTGCAGCGCCAGTTGATTGAGGGCGTTGCGTCGTCTGGCGTCAAGGGATAGCCGGGGTTAGGTTCTTTCCCCCTTCCGCGTCGGGAGGGGTCAGGGGTGGGTACGAAAAGGAGAGTTCACGGTGAGCGACAACACACTGTTTGGCAAACGATTGAACCGGCGGACGTTGCTCGGCGGTATCGCCGGGAGTGCGGGAGCGGCGATCCTCGCGGCGTGCGGCAGCAGCAAGGCGACCGATACCCCGGCCTCGTCCGGTACGACCGCCCCGGCGGCTGGTGGCGCGGCGACGACTGTGCCGACCAAACCGGCCGCAACGACGGGTACGTCCGCGACCACGGCGCCTGCGGTCGCCACGACTGCTCCCGCCGCGACAGCGGCGCCCAGCACGTCCGGCTCGACGACCGGCAGCGCGACGACGGCCAGCGGCTCGGCTGCCGCCGGGACGATTGATACCTCCAAACTCGCCGCCGGGCAGTCCGTCGTCGCGCAGAAGTTCGCGACCACGGCGGGGCAGGGGAGCGACATTGACAAGGTTGACTTGAAGGGGAAAACCGTTGCAGTAGACTTCTGGCACGTCCAGACGAAGCAGAACGAGGACGCGCTGAAGAAGATCGCGGCGGACTTCAATGCTGCCAACCCCGGCATCACCGTCACGCCGCAGTACATCGGCGATTACAATACGATCGCGCAGAAAATCCAGGTCGGTATCCAGGCAAAGCAGGTCCCTGCGATGGCCGTCGGCTACGAGAACAACGTCGGCAACTATCAGCAGGCGGACGCGCTGCTCGACCTCTCACCCTACATCAACAGCAAGACCTATGGCTGGACGAAGGATGACCTGTCGGACATCTTCCCCGGCTTCCTGGATCGGAACACGTACACGGATTTCAAGGGCCAGATCCTGTCCGCGCCCTTCACGTCGTCTATTCTGATGATGTGGTACAACGCGGACATGCTCAAGACGCTCGGTTTCAATGGCCCCGCCAAGACGTGGGACGAGTTCAAGGCGCAGGCGGCGGCGGCGGCGAAGGCGGGCAAGCGAGGCTTTCCGATGCGCACCGATGCCTCGGTTGTGGACGGCATGGTCTTCTCCTTCGGCGGCAACGTGATCACCGACGACAACAAGAAGGCGAAGTTCGATTCGCCACAAGCGCTCTCAGCCCTCCAGGTGATCGAGGATATGGCGAAGGCGGGCACCGCCTTCACGATTGACACCAAGAACAACGAGGATCAGTCGCTCTTCACAAACGGCGATGCCCCCTTCTTCGTCGGTTCCAGCACGGGGCGGGCGTACATCGGCGCTGCGATGCAGAAGGACCCGAACGACTCGACCAAGGGCGACCGCTTTGCCTGGAACGGCACCGTCATCCCACAGGGCGCGGACAATGTCAGCAACCCGAAGACGGCGCTCTACGGCGCGAACGCGATCATCTTCAAGACCACGCCGGAGAAGCAGTTGGCGTCGTGGCTCTTCCTCAAATACTTCACCTCGAAGGACGTGACGGCGTACTGGTCCATTCAGTCCGGATACCTGCCCGTGCGCAAATCCGCCGCCGAATCGGACGCCTTCAAGACCTTTGTCAGCGGCAAGCCGCTCAACCGCGCCGCGTTCGACATCGCACAGTTTGGCAAGGGCGAGCCGCAACCCGCCGGTTGGTCGAAGGGACGGACGGACATCGAGAACGCCGAAACGCAATTGCTCAACAAGCAACTGACCGCCACCGACGCCGCGAAGCAGCTCCAGACGAAGGTCAACGACGACCTCGCCAACGGCTAAGGGGGAATAGTTCGGTGGCGGTAAGCGAAGTGCTTGTCTCCACCGGTCTCCGAGAAGAGTAGACTATCCTGCTGAGGGAGACGTCATCGTGGCATGCCTCTTGCTTTATTCGAAGCAGAGAAGAGTCGGGTCATATCGGAACGACGGACTTTGACAATCAACGACCAGACGGGAACCCGGTTCACGCGGCTGCTTGTGATGTGATGATGAGGACCACGGCAGGCTGGGTAGCAGAGGAAGAACGGCTGGGAATAATCGAAAAGGCGCATCAGGCGCAGTCAGCGGTCACGGAACCATCATTCTGTGGCTGCTGACTTTTTTGCGTGCACGTTTGGCCCCCGGCACTTTCCACGAAATCTCCATCGTCTTCGCGTTCATTCGATGCATCGTAGTGGTCGCGTCGGTGATGTGAGATGAAAGGAGAGGGCATTATGAATGAGATGGATGCCAGGGCGCACTACACAGAGCATCAGCGGCAAATGACTTGGATCAACGAGCAGGACTGGAAGATCGAAATCGAGAAACCGCCACGGCGCTCGCTGCGCCTGGCGTTGTCGAAGGCATTGCTGGCACTGGCACGGCGCGTCGCGCCGGCCTATCTGGAGATAGAGCGCCACACGGACGCAGTTGTGCAGCCGTAAGAGACGACGAAAGAGGTACAACGATGGACCATCATTTCGTTCGCGAGGTATTCGCGGCCCGGATATTCGATGAACGGGCGGCACACGAACGTGGGCAGGCGTGGGTCGTGGAAGCGCTCGAAGGTGCGGGCGCGCGGGCGAACGCCGAGCGCGCCCGCAAGCAACGGGAACGGGTCGCGCGCTTCCTCAAAGCGCTGGCATTTCGGCTCGCACCTCCTGTTGCTCGTGCGGAGCGGGCCGTGAATTCGGTAGCAACATCTGCCTGATGCCGACGCGAGCGGTGGTACAGCACGCAAGGGGAGAGGCACATGCCTTTCCCCATTCGTCTTCCCCTCCGATGAATGAAGCGCGCGGCTACCCGATTACCTGCAACGCACGACCGATGTCGCCAAGTCCTTCCGCGCCGTGCGGGGTGATGGCGAGGGTATCCTCGATCTTGACATGGCCGACTTCCGGGTGAAGGAACTCGGTTTCGAGCGAAAGGATATGACCGGGTTGGAGCGTCCGGCCTGCTTGTTCCGGGCGGTTAATCATCGGCTGCTCGTGGGAAACCATGCCGATCCCGTGCGCGACGATCCGGCCGATGGTTGCGTGGCTGCTCGATTGCAGAGCATCCTGCGCGGTAGCATTGATCTCGCCATACGTCATGCCCGCGCGCAAGTGGCGGCGCACGACATCTTGAATCTCCAGACAGGCGTCGGTCAATTCCTGCCCCAATGCGGACGGCGCGCCAAGCGCGCCCATTCGGCAGATGTCCGCGAGATAATCCTGCTCCTCGCCGCCGCAATCGAGATGGAGCATCCGCCCGCGCTCCCAGCGCGTTTCGGACGGGGCGCGCAAGTAGCCGGGCCCCGC
>JBBSFO010000447.1:0-4752 GCA_038238655.1 Thermomicrobiales bacterium
ATCCGGCAATCCAGATAGGTAGAGCGCCGCTCGCCCACTCCATGCGGATCTGCTCGCCGTCATAGTCGGTCGGCGCGCCGCCCGCGAGGTCGCGGATCATGCGAACCGATTGCTCCAATGTGGCGAGTGTCGTCGGCTTCTTGCCCATTACGCGCCGCGCGCTGTCGCCCCGACCAATGCCGAGGTCCATTCGCCCGCCAGAGATCAGGTTAAGCGTCGCCAGCGCGCTTGCCGTCACGGTTGGGTCGCGTGTCGCCGGGTTAGTGACGCAGGTGCCGAGGCGCATCCGCGTCGTGTTGAGCGCCATCAGCGTCAGGAGCGGGTACGGCTCCAGCCAGAGGAGATGCGAGTCGAAGAGCCAGCCGTAGGCGAATCCCGCCTCCTCCGCCTGTCGCGTCAGCGCTACGACACGCTCCGGCGTCGTATCCGGCTTGAGGGTGATACCGAAATCCAGCATGGCGGCCCCCTTTGGGGAGTAACGAGTAACGAGAAAACGCGGGTTCCCTCCCCATTACTCGTTACTCGCTACTCGTTACTTCCCAGGTACTCCATCGCAATCGCCGTCATCATGGCGATGCCGAGGGGGAGGGCGCGCTCGTCCACGTCGAACTTCGGGTGGTGGACGCCGTTTGTCAGGCCACGCTCGACGTTGCCGGTGCCGAGGCGCATCATCGCGCCGGGCACTTTTTCGAGCACAAACGAGAAATCCTCGCCGCCGAGGCCGAGCGGCTTCTCGCTGACGTTCTCCACGCCGATGATCGGCAACGCGGCGCGGCGGATCAAGTCGCACATCGCGGGGGTGTTAATCATCGCCGGGTAGCCGGTGAGGTAAGCCGTCTCCGCCGTCGCGCCCATCGCCTGCGCGATGTGGGAGGCGACTTCCGGGATGCGCTTGCGGATGTGCTCGCGGACTTCGAGATCGAGCGTCCGCACCGTGCCGAAGAGCGTCGCGAACTCGGGGATGACATTCGCCGCGCCGACTCCGGCCTGCATCGTGCCGATCGTGATAACGGCGGAGTCCATCGGGTCCGTTTCGCGACTGATCAGCGATTGGAGGGCGATCAGGATGTGTGCCGCGACAAGCGTGCTGTCCACCGCGCTGTGCGGGCGGGCGGCGTGCCCGCCCTTGCCGTGGACGCGGATAAAGACGCGGTCCGAGTTGGCATTCGCCATTCCCGGTGTATAGGCGATCTGCCCGGCGGGCACCTGTGGGTCCACATGGAGGGCGAAGGCGGCGTCCACCTTCGGGTTTTCCAACAGACCATCCTCGATCATCGCCCGCGCGCCGCCATATCCCTCCTCGCCGGGCTGGAACATCAGTTTGACCGTCCCCGCGAACTCATTGCGGCGCGCCCACAGGACGCGGGCGGTATTGAGGATCACGGCGGTGTGAACATCGTGTCCGCACGCATGCATGACATTCGGCGTCAGCGAGGCGTAGTCCGCACCTGTCTCCTCCTGCATCGCCAGCGCGTCCATGTCGCCGCGCAGCAGCACGCACTTACCGGGCCGGGCGCCCTCGATCGTCGCGACGATGCCCGTGCCGCCCGTCGTCGGTAGCGTTTCGATTCCGGCGACTTTCATGGCGTCCGCGTCCATGTAAAATGGCCGCCCATCGCCGCCGACTCCGGCGCGGAAGGGGATGCCCGCCTCGCGCAGGTTCTCCGCGACGAAGTTGGCGGTGTTCGTCTCGTGGAGTCCGAGTTCCGGGTGCATATGAAGATAGCGCCGCTCTCTGCTCACGCGCTCCGCGAGGGCCTCGATTATCGGGTCCAGTGTCACCACAGTCATCCGTCGCCGCTCCTTTCCTTTTCGTACCCCACCCAGTGCGGTGCAGTATCGCAGATTCCGAAAACTGAAACCAAATGAACCGCAGAGACGCAGAGGACACAGAGAGGGAAGAGAGGGAGAAGTGAAAGTTTTCTTTCTCCGCATTTCTCTGTGTCCTCTGCGTTCATTTGGTTTCGATCCGATTCGCTGGCATGTCCCTTGCCGTGTATGCTGCCGGAGACTGGGCAATCTGCGGTTATCCATGCCACCGGAGAGGAATGGACCGATGCACGTTTCAGCGATGCGCGCGAATGATGCTCTGTGGCGGCGCGCATGAAAGGTGAAGTGAATATTCGCCTGACGAACCGGGCGATTTTCGTCGTTCTCGGCGTTTTTCTGCTTTTCTGGCTGCTGCGCCAGGCGACCCATATCTTCGTCGTGCTTTTTATCGCGCTGCTGCTTGCATCCTCCGTTTCATTAGCGGCGAACCGTTTGGAGCGGTTGCACGTCAAGCGGGGTCTCGCGATTTTGCTCGTCTATATCGCTGTGCTGGCAGTGCTGGTGGGGGTGATTGCGCTGCTCGTGCCGCTGATTGCCGGTGAAGTCAAGACGCTGCGCGGCAATTTGCCGTCGTATCAAGACCGAGTGAATGAATTTCTCGCTGGTTTGCCGAAGCGGAACGGTGAAACGCTCCGGGTCAATACGATCTTCGGCGACCTCGGTGGGCGGCTCAATGGCGCGGCGGGTAAGGTGGGCCGGGGCGCGCTGGCGGCCGGTTCGACGCTCGTCACGCTGCTGCTGATCTTTGTGATCGCCTTTTTCCTCGCCGTGGACCCGAAGTTCCCGGAGCGGATCGTCACGCGCTTTATCCCACCCACCTCTCGCCGCCGCGCGCTCGGGCTGATGGGAAAAATCGGCACCGGACTCGGCTATTGGGTACGCGCCCAGTTGCTGCTCGCGCTCTTCTTCGGCGTCACCTTTGGGCTGGGACTCGCCATCTTGCGCACTCCATACGCGCTGACGCTCGGCACGATCGGTGCGGTGTTAGAAATCATTCCCTATGTCGGCGGGTTTATCACCATCGTCCTCGCCGTGCTCGTCGCGGCGACGACCGGCAAACTCTGGCTGGTCATCGCCGTACTCGTCTGGTACACGATCGTCGTCAATCTCGAAGCGCACATCGTTGCGCCCAAGTTGGTTGGCGAGATCGTCGGCCTGCACCCGCTCGTTGTCGTCCTCGCGCTCTTCCTCGGCGCGGAGATCCTCGGCATCCTCGGTGCATTGCTCGCGGTACCACTCGCGGTGATTGTGCAGGCGTTGCTCGACGAGTTCTGGACCTTTGGTGACGCGGATGCCGCCCCAGTGTCGGCGCAGGGGACGAGCCTGCCCCTCCAACCCGGCATGAATGCACCCGCAACCGACGGAGACAGCGGAACCGCACGCTTCGAGGGGTCGCGCCCGACTGCGGATTGATCAGGCCGGCGGGCGATGGCGCGCATGTGGAACCCGAACGTGCCCTATTAGGAACATTATGGTAAGGTGCGCGCGGCGGGTGGGAGGCATGATCGCCTGCGGGTCTCTGGGGCTCATGGGTTTGGAGGGTAGGGTTTTGGGTATGGTATGGCGCCGAACGAGTGTCGCGATGGTCGCGCTCGTGCTGTTCAGTCTCTTGGCGGCAACGCCGGCGACATCGGTCTCCGCCGCGTCGGACTATTACGCGGATACCGGCCATTATCTGTATGGCCAGTTCCGCGACTACTGGAACGGCAACGGCGGGCTGTTGCAGTACGGCTTCCCGATTACGAAAGTCTTCGATCAGCAATCCGAGGATAGCAAGTCGCATCCAACGCAGTATTTGCAGCGCGCCGTCTTCGAGCAGCACGCCGAGAACAAGGGGACGCCATTCGAGGTGCTCGGTCGCCGCCTTTCCGCCCTGCAAACGATGGATCGCGCGAAGGCCGACCCGAATTTCCAGACCGTCGGCAACCCGAATGACGGGCGGCTCTGGTTCTCGCAGACAAATCACACGATTGGCGGCAACGATGTCGGCAATGCCGCGATCCGCGCGTTCTGGGAAAAGGCCGGCAATGGCGATATCCAGCGCAGCGTCCAGATTTTCGGCTACCCGGTTTCGGAACCGTTTGACGAGCAAAACCCGCCGGTGCCCGCCGGCGACGGGCAGATGCATCGCGTGCAGTATTTCGAGCGCTATCGTCTCGAATACCACCCGGAGAACCCTAATCCGTTCAAGGTGCTGCTTGGCCTGCTCGGTGTTTCGCAGGCGGACAAGGACAACCTTGACCCCGCTCTCCGCACGCCGGAACCGGCCGGTCAGCCGCAACCGGATTGCATCGGGCAAGGGCCGTGTGGGGCTGGTGGCGGTCAGCCGCTGCCGCGCAGTTACGCGAATCTCCACGTCGGCGACAATCACGACGGGTACGGCTTCAACGTGGATGCCATCGGCCTCGATGGCGGCAGCAAGGACACGATGTTCGGCAAACTCGCCGATGCGCAGTTCGGCTGGATTCGCCAGCAGGTACGCTGGAGTTCGTACGAACCCGCCAAGGGGCAGTTCGGCAATAACTACGTCGCGCAGCTCGACACGCTGATCAACGCCGCCGCCGCGAAGGGCGTCAATGTGATGCTCAGCCCGGTTAGTTCGCCCGATTGGGCGGGGGCGGGTGGTGGCCTGCCAAAGAACCCGCAGGACTTCGCGGACTTCATCGGCTTCATGGCGAACCGGTACAAGGGCAAGGTGCAGGCGTACGAGGTCTGGAATGAACAGAACTACGCGGTCGAGACGGGTGGGCAGGTCAACGTCGGTGCCTATATCCCCATCCTCAAGGCCGGCTATCAAGCCCTCAAAGCCAGCGATCCGAATATTACGGTGGTCTTCGGTGGGCAGACGCCGACGGGTGTGACGGGGCACCCGGAGATCGCGCTCGATGACGTGCAGTATTTGCAGCAGATCTACGCGATCAA
>JBBSFO010000448.1:0-4740 GCA_038238655.1 Thermomicrobiales bacterium
CAATCAGCGGCGAAAGCATCATGTACGGAACAGTCATGGACCTCACCCCCGGGGCCGGCCGCCGGGGGGCGGGGGGGGCGTGGCGGGGGGGGGGTTGTGGGCGGCCGCCCCCGGGGGGGGCGGGGGGCCCGCCCCAGTGCGGCGCGGGCCGGGGCCGGGGGGTAGGTTCTTCACGCTCCCCGCACCAGCAAATAGAGCGCGAGAGCGAACGCGCCCGCCGCCAGCCCACCGACGTAGCGATGCAAGTTCGCATGCCTGAGTGGCACAAGAAACGGAATATTCTCGCCACTTTCTCCGGCTCCCCCTTCCTCCGTTGGGAAGCCGGGCGCCCTTTGGGCAGGCAGGGGGTTCGGGCTTCCCTGCGCGTACTCCGCCAGCGTGATGATTGGCCGAACGACGAGCACATTGACGACGGTATCGAGGCCCATGCCGCCGAGCAACCACCGCTGCACGCCCGCGCCGTTCGCGAGCAGAGCGCGCCGCCGCGCCGGGTTCGCGACGAGCGCCCAGGTAATCGCCGCCGCGAGCAATGCGACGAGCGTGCTGATGACCGCACTCTGCGCCTTGATGTTCACGACCGACCCGCCGAGGCGCGGCACGAGAAAGCGTTGCACCGGCAGATAGCCGGCGACGACCGCGAAAACGGTGAGGATCCACTGCGGCACGGTCATGATCGGGCCGGGCGGGTGGAGATGCGCCGGGTTTGGCGGACCGAGAAAGGTGCGGACAAAGGCACGCGTCGCGTACGCCGCCGTCAGCGCGGAAATGGCGAGCGCCGCGAGGTACGACACGACGCCGTGCTCGCGCGCGACATCCACGATGGCGTCTTTGGAGAAGAAGCCGGAAAGCCCCGGCGTCCCGGCAAGCGCGAGGGCAGCGATGGCGAAGGCAATCGTCGTCTGCGGCAAGCGACGCGCCAGGCCGCCCATGGCGTCGAGCATTTCCTCGCCGTCCAGCGCGTGGATTACCGACCCGGCGGCGAGGAAGAGCACCGCCTTGAACGCCGCGTGCGTCGCGAGATGAAACGCGGCGACCGCCGTCGCGTCCATGCCGATCGCGAAGACCATTAGCCCGAGTTGCGAGACCGTCGAGTAGGCGAGGACGCGCTTGAGGTTCGGCTGGACGAGCGCGCACAAGCCACCGTAGAGGGCGGTCACTGCGCCGATAGCGGCGACCAATCCGTTCAGGTCGCTCCGGTCAATCACCGGGAAAAGACGGATGAGTAGGTAGATGCCCGCCGCGACCATCGTCGCCGCGTGGATCAGCGCCGATACGGGCGTCGGGCCGGCCATCGCGTCCGGCAACCAACCGGAAAGCGGCAACTGTGCCGACTTTGCGCCCGCCGCCAGCAGCAGCCCGATCACCGCGACAATCGCCCACGAGCGCGGCAGATTCGCGGCGTTCGCGTTGATCGCCGCCATATCGAGTGTGCCGAGTTTGTGAATGAAGACGGCCATCGCGACGATCAGGCCGATGTCGCCGACCATATTGAACAAGAACGCCTTGCGCCCGGCAGCGACCGTCCCCGTGCGGTCATACCAGAAGGCGATCAGGAGCGCGGAGGCGATACCGACGCCGATCCAACCGACCGCGAGGAGCGGCACCGAATCGGCGAAGGTCAGGAGCAGCATCGCCGCGATGAAGCCGTTCAATTCGGCGAAAAAGCGGGCGGAGCCGGGGTCGCCCTCCATATAGCCGACCGCGTAGACATGGATCAGACCGCCGACGCCCGTAACGATCAGCGCCAGCAGCGCGGCGAGCGGATCGAAAAGGAGCCGTGCCTGGAGGGTAAAATCGCCCAGTTCGAGCCATCGCCAACCACTGGAAACGCGCACGCGCTCCCCGGCGGCGAGGCCGGTCAGATCGCTGAAGGCAAGGAGAACGAGCGCAAAACTGAGGAAGACGCTGGCGCACGCAATCGCGCCAATCGCCCGCGCCCCGAGCCGCTCCCCGGCTAGCGCGAGGACGAGGCAACTGACGACCGGCACCGCCACCGCGACCCAGAGCAGGTTCACCACGTCTTCACACCCCACAATGCAGTTTCGCCAACGATCAACACGCCGAGAGGAGTACGACCTTTTCTTCTCACATTGCGTCTTGGCGGTTCAAATCTTCTCTCACGGGGGCGGAGCATAGCATACGTTCGTGCAATTTCAAACAATCGGCGTTGCCCTCCGGGCCGTGGTGCGATGGCCGAGAAACCGGATGACTCCGTCTCTGCACACCGTGCGGGTGGGAGATACACGATTGCACCCTACGTGGTACGTAGGGTGCAATCTCGGGCGCGAACGGTCCGCGCTCACCTTTTCTGTAGAGAGATGAGAAGGGCGATTGCCCTCCCCACCCGAGGCTCTCTCACGACACCCCTTATCCCCAGATAAACGGCTTCGACTGCGTGTTGCCGAGCACGATCGTGTACGTCGCACCCGGCGTACGGGTGTCCTTAAGGACGAACACCGCCTGGCTCGGTCGATAGATGCCTTCGGTGAACTGTCCGTTGAGGCTGAAGTCACCGACCACCGGGAGGTCGCCTGTGCTTCCAAAGTTCACGCTCCGGTCCACCGTGAGTGTCACGCCCGGGCTGGTGACGAAGTTCCCGAACACCTCGTAGAAGGTGCCGTTGGCGAACAAGCCGATCCGGGTCGTGCCCGTGTTGTCCCAGTTGCCAACGATTGGGATATAGCTGCTGTTCCCGAATGCTCGGACATACAGCGTCCCCGAAAGCGTGTTGACGCCGGGGTGCATCACCTGCGTTGAAAGGATGAACTGTCCGGTACTCGGCCGGAAGACGCCGAACGTATCCACCCCCGCACCATTGAAGTCGCCGCAAAGCCCAACATCGCCCGTTGAGCCGAGTTGGAAGGAACCATCCGGCGACGCACCGGGCACGTAACTATTGCTCCAGATAAAGAGACCGTCGCGGTTGAGAACGGGCGTCTTGGTGCCGTTACCGTCCAGGTCGCAACCGAGCGGAACATCACTCGGGGTCCCGAAGTTGAAGGTGATATCCGTGCCAGGAGGCCCGCCCGTGGCAAGCGAGTTGTGCAGGTCCCAGGAGCCGTTAACATCCACCCCTGGGAGGAACTGTCGCTGGTTGCCGAACGGGAAGTCGCGCTGGCGACCGAACGACACGTACCGCGCATCAACACCGGGGCAGTTGCCGCTGCAGGCAGTCGTCGTCGTGTACTGCGTCGCGACCCAGCTGGTGCCGTTCCCGTCGCGCGCGCGCGTCTCCGTGTAATCACCCCAGCGATTGCCCGAGCTGGAGGCAACGCCGTAGCGGGTGGCCCAGATCTGCCATGCGCCGCCCGTGAAGTCGTCGTTGATGAAGACAGACGAACTCGGCCAGTTCCCGCCACCATCGAAGACCAGGTTCCCACCCAGCGCCCCGCGCGCGTTCGGCGCGATGCTCGGGAACCCGTACGCGGTCAGCGGCGAGTAGATGATCGGCTGGTCAATCCCGACCAGGCCGGCGGTGAACCGCACGACATCAACGTACGGGTAAGGGAAGTTCCCCAGCCCTTGTGGTCCTTGTGCGGCGTCCCACATGCAGCCGCCGACACCGGCCGCCATCCAGCAGGTCTTGACGCGCGTATCGTCACGTCCGAAGTCGTTATTGCCGCTGGGGTCCGTCGCGATGTGCGTGCCGGTCGCATACGACGCGTGACCGATCGCGACCGGGCTGTTCGGCGTCGCATTCCCATCCGGCCAGGCCCAGACACTGAGCGAGGTCGTGGAGGCATGCGTCCCGAAGAACCCCGTCGTCCCGCCGACTTGCTGGAAGGGCACCATGCCGACGGCGGCGTTGAAGAACTGGTAGGTGAGCGGGTTACCCGTCGTCAGCGCGTGGAGATTGCTGATCGGCAGACGGAACCCCGTCGAGTTTGAGCTCCCGGTGCTGCCATTGAGGAAGACATTGGTCCCGAAGAAGACATTGGCCACGTCCCCCGAAAGCCCCGTGGGGTAGTCGTACTCGGTGGTGGTCACGGGCCAGCCCACCTGCGACGGGACCAGGTCGAAGTATTGCCAGGTGCCACTCGTCACCCCGAGGGTGCCGTGCGCGACCAGGACGCGGATCGCGTTGCCGTTGTTAACATCGGTGACGAACTGCTTCGTCCAAACGAAGAGGTCGGCCCCCGGAATGTAGTAGGCCTTCTGGTCGCAGCAGAAACCGCCGTAGAGGCCCGTCATCCCAGTGTACGGGTTGACGAATGTCCAAGTGTTCCCGCCATCCGTCGAGTACGAGGCATACCAGTTGCCCGTGTAGAAGATCGTGTTGCCATTCTGCGCGACGGACGGCTCATCGGTGCCGCTGGTGTTGCCGCCGTGCGCCCCGCTATTCGTGTTGTTCTGGTAGACCACGCCATCGGACCCCGCCAGTTTGCCGCTCTCTCCCGACACTGATGGTTGCGTTATGTTCGTTGACGCGGCTTTTGGCTTTGATGTCAGGGTTTGTGCGCCCGCACCCTCCGGCACCGGTGCGGTAGGACGGTTCGCCTTCTGCGTCGCGGCGTTGCTCCCGGCGAGTTCGGCCTCCGTCGGTTGCGGCGGCGTCTTGGACGACGTTAGATGGATCGTCTCCACCGGCGTCGAGGTGGTCGAACCACTCTGGGTAGCGGCCGAAGTAGCGCCGCCCGGTGCCGGATCGGCGGCGAGCGCCGCGATGGGCGCCACCGCCAGCATCGCGGCAAACAACGGCAGGATAAACGCGAGCGTCGCAAAGAGCGCGCCCGCACGGTG
>JBBSFO010000449.1:0-4739 GCA_038238655.1 Thermomicrobiales bacterium
GATGATGTGCGACCTCGTCGCGGCGCAGCGCGGCTCCAGCGAAGCGGCGAAAATGGCGGACGCCCTGACCGCGATCGGCGCCGCCACGGCCGTACCAACCGCGCTCGCGGGAATCGCGGACTATTCGGCAATCGACCGCTCGACCATCGCACCGGCGACGCTCCACGGTTTGCTCAATAGCGCCGCGCTCGTGCTGAACCTGTTTTCCGTCCGGGACCGCGCGACGGGAAACCGGGGGCGGGGCGTGCTGCTTTCGACCGTCGCATTCGGGGCGATGAATATTTCGGGATGGATCGGCGGCGAACTGGTCTTCAACCGAAAAGTCGGCGTCAAGCACTTCGAGGAACCGAGTGGCCCGCAGCAGTGGCAACGCGTTTTGGATGGCGCGGCACTCGGGGAGCACACCGCGAAACGTATTGATGTGGAAGGCACGGCGGTCCTCTTGTATCGGGAAGGCACGAGCATCTACGCCATCGGCGCGGTATGCAGCCACGCCTATGGCCCACTCGGCGAAGGCAGGATTGAAAATCTGTGCGTGGAATGCCCGTGGCACCATTCCGTCTTCGATCTGCGCGACGGCAGCGTCGTTCACGGCCCCGCAACCTACCCCCAGCCTGCCTACGATGCGCGGATGCACGACGGGCAGATCGAGGTGCGCCTGCGCCCCGTCGAGGCGCGCTAATGGGCGCAGACAATTTGAACGACACAGTGATATGCAGCAGGGAGTGAACCGAATGGGCAAGGCAGATAATCCTGAAGTCGTCGTCATCACAGGCGCATCGGCGGGGGTAGGACGCGCGGCGGCGCTGGCGTTCGCGACGCGTGGCGCGCGGATCGGCCTGCTCGCGCGCGGCAGGAATGGCCTCGACGGCGCGCGACGCGAGATCGAGGCAGCGGGCGGCGTCGCGCTCGCTGTTCCCACCGATGTCGCGGACGCCGATCAGGTCGAGGCGGCGGCGGCGGCGGTCGAGCAGGCATTTGGGCCGATTGATGTTTGGGTGAATGACGCGATGGTTTCTGTCTTCTCCCCCATCAAGGAGATGACGGCGGACGAGTTCAAACGCGTGACGGATGTGACCTACCTCGGTTTCGTGTACGGCACGATGGCCGCGCTCCGGCGTATGCTCCCGCGCGACCGAGGAACGATTGTGCAGGTTGGCTCGGCGCTCGCCTATCGGAGTATCCCACTTCAGGCGGCATACTGCGCGAGCAAAGCAGCGACCCGGGGCTTTACTGACTCCCTCCGCTGCGAGCTGCTGCACGACAAGAGCAAGGTTCATGTGACGATGGTGCAGATGCCCGCGCTCAACACGCCGCAGTTCGGCTGGGTAAAGAGCCGCTTACCACACAAGGCGCAACCCGTGCCGCCGATCTACCAACCGGAAGTCGCGGCGGAAGCGATCTACTGGGCGGCGCACCACAGGCGGCGCGAGGTACACGTCGGCTGGTCCACGCAGCAGGCGATCTGGGGCACGAAATTCGCTCCCGGCTTCCTCGACCGCTATCTCGGGCGCACGGGCTACACGGGGCAGCAGACCGACGAGCCTGCCGACCCGAACCGCCCCAATAACTTGTGGGAACCGGTAGACGGCGAGGGCACGGATCGCGGCGCGCATGGCACATTCGACGACCGCGCGCGCGACGGCAGCACCGAACTCTGGGCGACGGAACATCAGGAATGGCTCCTCGCCGGCGCGGCGGGGATCGCGAGCGTCGCGGGCATCGCCGCACTGGCACGGAGGAACAAATGACACCGGAAGAACTGAGCGAGCAACTGCGAAACGGTGACAGCGACGACCTCCGACGACGGCGCGCTGTTGTTGGTCTATCACTCGTCGCTGTCGGCTCGATGGGACTGATTTCGCTCTATCAGATGGGCATCATCAAACACCTGCCCGAACCGCCGCTCCCGATGCTCGATGCGGACAAGGTGGATGCCTCGCCGGAGGCCTACTCACGGTTCTCGATGCCCGATGGCTTTCTCGGCCTCGGCAGCTACGTGATGACAATGGGCCTCGCCGCGATGGGCGGGCAGGCCCGGTCGCGCACCCAGCCGTGGATCCCGCTCGCCCTCGCCACAAAGGTAGCGTTCAACACCTATCAGGCGGGGAGACTGACCGTGGATCAGGCGACGAAGCAGAAGGCATTCTGTTCCTGGTGCCTGCTCGCCGCACTCTCCACCTTTGCCACCGTGCCGCTCGTCATCCCCGAAGCGCGAGCGGCGCTCCGGCAACTCACCGGAAAAAGTGCGTAGCCTCGCGCCGAACAGTTTAGCGTCGTTTGCAAACCTTGCCGAAAATGAACTACCAAGACGCCAAGGACGCCAAGAAGAGAAAGTGAGACAAAGGATTCTTCATTCTCTTCGTATCTCTTGGCGTCCTTGGCGTCTTGGCGGTTTTGCAATCACCTCCTACGAGTGCGGCAGCGAGGCGAGTAGCAGCCGGATTCGCGCCGTGGTGACGATGTCCATGCCGGGCGGTAGCGGCTGCCGCAAAACGCGCGCGTGCCCCGACTGCCGCGCGACGCGATAGTTTGTCGTGCCGTCCTTCTCGCGCCAGAATTCGAGGTCCAACCGGCTCCCACCGACGCGCACACCATCGAGTCGCAGATCGGGTAGCCAGGTCGGCAGGTGCGGGTCAACGAGCAGGACGCCGAGCGGCGCGAGCGGGAAGATGCCGAGCAGTGATTGGATCATCAGCACAATCATGCTGGCGGACCAGGCTTGCGGCTCGCACGCCTCCGGGTAAATCCCTGGGTGCGGATGCTCCGCGTCGCGCGGTAAGCCGCCGATCGCTTCCGGCAGGCGGTTCTCGGAGAAGAGTTCCGTCGAGGCGAAGATCGCTTCCGCGAAGCGGTGCAGATCGTTCCAGCAGCCGTAGCGCGCGAAGCCCTGCGCGAAGGTTGCGCTCTCGATCGGCCAAACACTGCCGAGGTGATAACTGAAGGGATTATAGGCCGGGTGGTCGCTGGAAAGCGTGCGGATGCCCCAGCCGCTGAACATATCGGGCGCCATCAATCGCGCCACGACCCGCGCCGCCCGGTCGCGCGGCACGATCCCCGCCGTCAGGAGGTGGCCGGTGTTGGAGGAAATCGAGCGAACCTGCTGTTTGTCCGGCCCAAGGGCCATCGCGTAGAAACCCAGGTCTTCCATCCAGAACGCCGCGTTGAACCGTTTGCGGAGGTCGCGTGCCTGTCGAAGCAGTTGTCGCGCGTAGCGCCGCTCGCCCATGAAGTAGAAGACGGAAGCCGCCTGCTGGAGTGCGGCGAACCAGTATCCCTGCATCTCGCTCGTCGCAATCGGGTTCTGGATAATCGTGCCGTGCTCGTCAATGATCGCATCGTCCGAGTCTTTCCAGCCCTGATTCTTGACGCCTTTTTCGGAGCGGGTAATGTATTCGAGGAAGCCGTCACCGTCGAGATCACCTTGCTCGTCCAGCCACTGCAGGACACGGCGGGCGACGGGGAGAAGCGCCTCTACCGTTTCGCGGTCGTTGGTCCAGGCGAAATACTGGCCGAGCATCGTCAGGAGGTCCTGCGGGGCGGAATAGTCGCCGTAGTACCGCTCAAAGGGGTCGTAATTGAGCAGCGAAAGCGGCCCGGTGCGTGCTTGATGAATGATCTTGCCCGGCTGCTCGTCCCGCCAGTCGTCGGTCACGGTTCCTTGAAACGCGGCGTTCGCCCGGAGCGCGTCCTTGAGCATCTCCGGCATCGCCATCGCCGCCTGCCACCCGACCGTCAGCGTGTCCCGCCCGAAGAATTGCTGATAGAGCGGGATGCCCGCCGAGGGCGCGGCCGGGCCAACCGCCAGACCGAGCGGCAGCGAGGCGAGATCCGCGACCGCCGTGCGCCACGCGTGCGTGACCGTCGGATTCGAGGTCGTCAACACGGGCGCGTTGAGGTGCAACGACCCACGCACCACGCCGAGCGAGGTCGAGGCTTCCACGAAATCCCGGCGCGACATCGCCCTGCGGACGCCATCGAACATCGGCTCGACGACGAGCACGACCGTCGCGGTCGCGCGGGGTGCGAGATCGAGCGGAAAAACGAGCGTGCCCCCGACATACCGCACCGGCACGGACGTTTCGGCGACGTGCATTGCGACGGCGCGGTCGAGATCGGGATGATCGTAGCGCACGGTCACGTCGCGCCGCGCCTCGTCCCATACGGTATGCACACCGGCGGTCAAAGGTTGGATTCCGCCCGACGACCCATCCTTGCCTGTGAATTGCTGCGAGGTGCTAAGGCCGAGATCGAACTGTTCGAGGTCCGCGAAATCGGCGGCGACGTGCCAGGCGAGATCGAAACACGCGGGTTCGCTGACGCTGTAATTCGTAACGCGAACCGTCGTTCGCATCCCTTCTTCAAGGACGCGAGCGATTTCGACGTAGACAGATTTGCCGGGGATGCCGGGGCCTTTCGGCGCTTCGGCGTAGGTCAACATCCCGTGACCATGCACCGGGCTGGACGCGAAGGTGCGCAGCGGCTGACCGTTCGCAGTCAGGAAATCGCGGCACAGGAGCCGCGTATTCTCGACATACAACCCTTCGTTATCATCACCGACAACATTGCCGTCGAGATTCGCGATCAGGACCGACTGCCCGCTATACACAAAAAGTTGGTTTCCACGCGCCCGCATGGAGATCCGATGTGTCATCATGGCCCTTTCTACATACGATCCGTGTTTCGCGTCGTACGCTCTGCGTACGGGTCCCGTTGCTCCCGCCAGCATAACGGGTACC
>JBBSFO010000450.1:0-4735 GCA_038238655.1 Thermomicrobiales bacterium
CGTCGCGGCGGTGACCGTCGCGAGACCAAGTTCGTAGCGGCTCCACGCCGCGAAGACTGATCGTCCGACCGCCGTGATCGCATTCCGGTCGAGGCCGGGTGTCTTGAAGCGGGCGGGCGCGTCTACAAAGTCAATCGCCGCCGTCCCGCCAACCCACAGCCCGAGGCCGAGATTGCGTACCGTTTTGATTACGTTCATGCGTTGGTATCCTTTCCCTGCGCGCACGCCGTTGTGCGCCGTACGGGGAGGATAGCACCGCTCACCGCAAGATGTTATTCGACTATCTCTGTCCCAAGTATGAGTTCATGTACCTGCACATTGGAAAGGGCCGCAAGGCGCTTTCGCAGTGAATCGAAAGCGAGAGGCGCGTCCGCGCTACCGAGGTCAAGCATACAGCGTAGACTTGCTCTATCCACCGATGGCTGACTGATAGAATGAAAGCCCGCCCCACCGAACCCCCCGTTGAAGCCCACCGTGTACCAGCGGTCGAGAGAGGCTTTGATAGCGTCCTCTTGTTCCGGCGTTGGAGGCTTCTCAAGGTAGATATTGATTCCTATATCGAGACCATCAATCGTGTCGAGCCATTTCATCGGTACCATTGGGTTCGATGTGTCGTCAGCGAATTCGTCTCTCTCTGTTATCGGTTCCTGAGATGCTAAGTCGGTAGGATATGGCGTGTGACGTGGGATGAGATCGTCCTTCGTCCAAGTGAGTAGTGGGGCAAGGAAGGCTGCGAGTCGGTCAATTGCCTCCTGTGGTGGTGGAAAAGGCTCAGAAATCTGTAGCCATACACCAGCTCCGAGTGGTTCAGCACAGAAAACGGGTGCATGGCGAAGTACATGATCCTGCCCGCCGAGGCGATCACATAAATCGGGGCCAAGTCCGTTTCCCCAGAATACACCCCGGAGAAAATGTCGCTGATCGGTCCAGTCCACCAGCCGAAAGGGGCGATTGCGTTCGAGGACTGTTATCCCTGTTGTATCGTCGAATGCGCGCTCATCCCACTTCCCTTGCGGGGAAACAAAGGCGGAAATTGCCTGTAACGGTCCGAACCACTTTCGGACAAATCCGGTTGCCTGCGATACGACGGCCGAGATCGAGTCATCTGTTTCTGGCTGAATCCTCAAAGAGATCGTCGCCGCAACCTCCGGTATCCGTGGCATTCCCAATAGCACTTCGGCGTTCGCGCGAATCTCCATGTTGGGATAGAGAGCCGAGTTCGGATCGAGAGCCAAGAATCCGAGTTGACTTATGCGCCCGACGGAAAACGCTTCGGCAAGCAGCCTGCGACCGCGTTGGTTCAACCGATATGTGCGTGGTTCGGCAGAGTAAGCGGATAACACTCCATGTGGCGCAAGAAGTTCGATAAGATCATCGAACATACTGTTGATGATTTCTGGTTGGTTTCGGACATCAGGATGCATTCCGAGCCACGCGATTACTGCGCGCGGCTGTGGCCTATCTTGATAATATGGGCCGACAGAAGCACTCGCAGTATTCACAGATCGGCCTTTCCAGGAATGGAATAATGCTCACTTGCCAACTGACGAAGCAATTGCGTCCGCCATCTGATCGGTAGTCGCGCCACCGCCGAGATCAGTGGTGCGGAATTCGCCGTCGCGGAGGACGCGGCCCATCGCGGCTTCGATGGCGTCCGCAGCGGTCGCTTCACCGAGGTGGCGGAGCATCAGCGCGCCCGCGCCGATGGCAGCGAGGGGGTTGGCGATGCCGCGCCCGGCGATGTCCGGCGCGCTGCCGTGAACCGGCTCGAAGAGCGAGGGCGCGGTGCCTTCGGGGTTGAGATTGCCGCTCGCTGCCACGCCGAGACCGCCCGCAAGCGCCGCGCCGAGGTCGGAAAGGATGTCGCCGAAGAGATTGGTGCAGAGCAGCACGTCGAAATCCTGCGGGCGCAGCACCATCCGAGCCGCCGCTGCGTCCACATAGAACTTGTCCAACTGCACGTCCGGGTACTCGCTCCCGACTGCCGCGATCACTTCGTCCCACAGGGTATAGGCATGGCGCATCGCGTTCGATTTCGTGATGTTCGCTAATCGCTTGCGGCGGGAGCGCGCGAGGTTGAACGAGTAGCGGGCGACGCGTTCGGTGTTGGCGCGGCTGATGACGGTCAGTTGGGAGGCTGTCTCCCACGGCGTACCGACACCCGTGCGGCCGCCCGGACCGGCCAGTTCGCCCTCGATATTTTCGCGCACGATGACGAAATCTACGTCTTCCGGCGCGGCGTGCGCGAGCACGGAGGGTATGCCGGGGAGGAGTTTGCACGGGCGGAGATTGATGTATTCGTCGAAGGCGAGGCGGAAGGCGAAGAGCGTGTCCGCGAAGGCGACATCGTCCGGGATGCCGGGGGTGCCGCCGTGCGCGCCGAACAGGATCGCGTCGAAGCCACGCAAGGTATCGAACCCGCCCGGCGGTACGATCGGCGCGCCCGTTTCGAGCGACTTCCGTGCTGACCAGTCGAAATCGGTCGTTTCCAACACGAAGCCGCCGACCGCCCGCTCCGCCGCGCGCAGCACGCGTACCGCCGCCGGGATCACCTCGCGCCCGATCCCGTCCATGGGCATGACCGCAATCCGGTGTGTTCGCATCCTTCCGCTCCTTCCGCACTCCGTCAAACGCCGCGTGGTGAGTATACGGGACGGGAACCCTTGCGAACATTGAACGATCTGTGTGGTGGGCGGAATCATCGCGATCGCGCCCGTAATGATTTCGTAGGCTCCGTACGTTATAGAGAGTGAACAATCCGTTCATGGGGCGTTCATGTGCGGTGCAGTATTGCTTTTGGCACACGGTGTGTTGAACCTTTGCGCTCACTATCGTACGAGGAACGGGAGTTAGACCGAGACGTATGGCAGAAGGATATCGCGGGCGGATCGGCGCGGGCGCGGCGAACACGACGATGTTCTGGCAGCGAATTTTGACGTGGCGGGTTGCGCTCGGCGTGATCCTGCTGCTTGCCGTGCTCGTGCGGATGCCGTTTCTCCATGTGCCGCTGATTACGGACGAGGGCGGCTACGCCTACACGACCCATTATGGCCTGAGCGGGAAGACGCTCTATCATCTGCTCTGGTTCGACCGCACGCAGGGTATTCTCTGGGTCTACCGCGTCATTTTTCAAACATTAGGCCAGAGCATCGTCGCGATTCGCCTGTTCGCCGCGCTCTACAACGCAGGCTCCGCGCTGCTCGTTTACGTGATCGCCCGGCGGCTTGCGGACAAGCAGACGAGTCTGCTCGCCGCCTTGTTGTTCGCACTCTTCTCCGTCATGCCGCATGTGCAGGGATTCACGGCCAACGCCGAACTGTTCATGACACTCCCCGCGCTCGCCAGCCTCGCGCTCCTTCTCCCTACCGAGCGGACCCGGATCGCGCCGGAGGCGCGCCTGCTGGCGAAAGAAAATATCGTCGCGACCCGCCGCGTTTTCCTCAGCGGCCTGTGCGCGGGCGTCGCGGTCGTCATCAAACCGGCGGAGATCGCGGCGGTCGTGATCGCCGGACTGCTGCTCTTTCTCGCCGCGCGCCGGGAGGGGATGCCGTGGCGCGCGCGTCTGCGTCGGCAATCGGTCCTCGGTGCGGGTGTACTGATCGGCGTGCTTCCGGCAATTGTGGATGGCTTTGTCCACGACGGGCGGGCATACATTCAGCAAGTGCTGCTCTATCGGGGCGCGACGGAATCCATCGTCTCGCGCCACGCTATCGGCCGGCTTGGTCATCTGGGCTGGAACACCCTCGTCGTTGGGGGCGATGTGCTCCCGCTCGTCATCCTCACCGTGCTCGCGCTAACTGTGTACCGCGCGGCGTTCTCTGCGGATGCGCGGAAACTCGCGCCGCTCTGGTTTCTCGCCAGTTTCGGCGGCATCGCACTTGGCGGTAATGGGTTCACGCACTACTTCTTCCAGTTGCTCCCGCCGCTGGCGATCTACGCCGCGATTGGCGTTCGCGCCGCGTTCGTGCATGGTGCGGCGGCGCTCTGGCGCGTCCGACTCGTCACCATCCTCAGCCTGAGTATTATGCTGACCGCTGGCTATACGGGGCAGTACTTCGTCGCGCAACCGGCGGAAATCTCGTGGAACCTGTATCACGACCGCGCGTACCAGGCGCAGGAACCGCTCGTCGCCTATCTGAAGGCGAACACCACACCGAACGACCGCATCTATATCGCCTTCGAGGCGCCGGAGATTTACTACCTGAGTGAGCGGCAGAGCGTTTTTCCCGTCGTCTGGCGGCAGCCGATCCTCAATGAACCCGAGACCTTTGACCGTCTGATCGCCACCCTTGATACCCCTGCCGGGCCGGAGTTCATCGTGGATTTGGATGCTCCCCGCTTCCAACGCGCCCACGACCGCCTTCGCCCCGTGCTGGCGCGCCGGTACAAACTCGCCACGATCATTCAGGGCGTGCAGGTGTACCAGCGCGTTCCTTCGACGTGGAACTATCCGTGGATCGAAAAGGTGGATCGGTAGGGTGAGTCACCACTCTCCATCGCGGGTGCCCTCTGGGCAGGTGAGAGGGGCCTGGGAGGTGAGGTTTCCTTTACCCGCGCTTCCCGCACGCGCCTCCTCGTCCGACACGGCGCCGCCACGCTCCCCTTCGGTCTCGATGAAGACGGCGGGGATGACGGAGAATTCAGCCTTACGTGGCGCGATCGGACCTACCAAATTCGTCGCGCTGGATTGCCCAGCCCGGAACAGATTGTCGGCAGCGGGGCCGTACCGCTCGAA
>JBBSFO010000451.1:0-4729 GCA_038238655.1 Thermomicrobiales bacterium
CAGAAGGAAGCGCGCGTCGTCGGCGAGGTGAACATCCGCAAGGAAGTGAAGCGAGACACCGAGCGGGTGACGGACACGGTGCGCCGCGAAGAGGTTCATGTCGAGGATTCGAGCAACCCGCGCGTCCACGTCGAGGGCAATCTGACGACGGACCAGCGGCGACGATTCGATTCGATGTCTGCTGAAGACCGGTCGCGGTATGGCCGGATGAGTGCGGCGGAGCGCGAGCGATACGATGCGACGAATATAACCGACACGGCCTACGACCGCACCGGCATCGCGGGCGATCGCACCGAGCGTCAGGGCGAAGGCATCATTGACCGTGCGAAGGATGCGTTGCACAACGAGGAAGAGAAGTTCAAGAACCGCTAACTCTCGTTCTGAGAACGGTATGCAACGGGGCACCTCTGGGTGCCCCGCTTTTTCGTTTGTCTGGCACCGATATTGCCGTGTGAGATCCAGCGACCATCGCGGTCGTGATGACGAAAAGGAGCAATACCGTGAGCAATGGCAATCCCCCTATCGGCAGCGGTTACGGTCTCCCCACGGACGATCCTGACGAGCCGGTCGAAGAGCGGCGTATGAATCAGCAGCAGGATACGCAGGATCGCATCGGCGAGCAGGATCGCGCGCTTCCGAATGAACCGATGAGCGCAGAAGAAAAAGTCGAGCAGATCGTCGTGCGTGAGCAGGGCGTGCATTCTTTCGCCAACGCTGAGGAGGCCGACCGTATGGAGCGCCCTCCGAGCGTCAATGACCGGGATCGCGGTCTGAACGAAAGCGGCAATATCGTCAATGATACCGTCCAGGGTGCCTGGAACGCCCTCGCCGACCCCGACGAGCGCGAGAAGAATCGGCGATAAAAGACCTAACCCCCGGCCCCTTCCCGCGAGTAAGGGGAGTAGACCGCCGCGAGACCGGGGCGTTCCGCATAACGCCCCGGCATTCAGATTGAGTCACCCCTTCCTTGCGGGAAGGGGCCGGGGGTTAGGTTTCCCAAGTCTGGCGTCTCCGCCCGCTACACGGTACCCTGTACGCGAGGAATGAAAGAGTGCTGTCGGACGCGGAGGAGAGCAAGCGTATGGCCGGTTCCGTTGAGATCGCGCAGGGTGCCAGTGTGGTGGATGCGAGCGGACGTGCTGTCGGTCGCGTGATCGCGGTGGAGTACGAGCACATCGCTATTGAGAAAGGATTTTTGTTTACCCGGACGCTGTATCTGCCGATGAGCGCTATCGCGCGTGTCGAGGGTGCGTCTGCCAAGGGTGTGGGTCGTGTCCATCTCAATGTGTCGGGCAAGCGCGTCGCGGAGATTGGCAAGAACGACACGTTCAAAGAAGAACGCGACTTCATCGGTGCGTCGGCCGAGAATGCGCGCTTCGCGAGCATCAGCCCCACAGCCACCGCCGGTCTGGACCCGAAGCGCCACACGGCGGACGATTTCGCCGCCCCATCGTCCTATGGCGATCCTTTCAATGGTGGCGATCTTTCTGCCGCCGATATCGCGCACGAGGGCGTCCCGACGCTTAACGGCAATGCGCCCAACGCACAGACAGTCTTCGAGCAGGCCCAGGTTGCACGGCGACCCGCGAAGTAGTAACGAGCAGCGAGCGGATGGAATGACGGCCAATTCCGATTCCGCTGCGGTGCAAGTGGGTCTGACGCCATACCCGGATGTCAATGCGACATTGCGTCATTTCCTGGCGGGCGTGCGGACTATTTTGGGCGATCACTTTCGTGGGATGTATCTCTCCGGGTCTCTCGCCCTCGGCGATTTCGCCGCAGACCGGAGTGACATTGATTTCGTCGTCATGACCGACAATGATCTTACCGGCGATCTGCTCTCGGACTTGCGCGCGCTGCATGCTCGCTTCAATGCCAGCGATTCGCCGTGGGCGACGGAGGTGGAGGCGGCGTATATCCCACAGGATGCCATGCGCCGCTATGACCCGGATCATGCGCTCCATCCCCACATCGAGCGCGGGGCGGGCGAAACGCTCGACATGGATCAACTCGGTAGCGACTGGATTATTCAACGCGCGATCCTGCGGATGTGCGGGCTCGTTGTCGCCGGACCCGATCTGCATACCGTGATTGACCCTGTCCGGCCGGATGACGTGCGCCGAGCGGTCGCGACACTGATGGACGAGTGGTGGGGGCCGATGCGCGATGATCCGGCACCGTTACATCGGCCCACCATTGGCTATCAATCCTACGCCGTTCTGACGATGTGTCGGATGCGCTATACGCTCGACGCGGGCACAGTAGTTTCCAAGCCGGTCGCCGCGCGCTGGGCGCGAGGACGTGCGGATGGACGTTGGGATGCGTTGATTGATCGTGCCCTGGCGTGGCGGAAAGATGCTCAGACTGTACCATCAGACGACGATATACACGAAACCCTCGCCTTGATCCACTACACCTTCGACCGCTGCCAAGCAATGCGTAATGAGTAGAGTAGAGGTACGTAGTCGGGGCGACTTTTCCGGTGGCGGGCTTTAGCCTGCCTCTCTGTAGCAAGCTAAAGCCCACCACCGGATTTCTCTCGCGAACTGCGACGATGAACTGACTCTTATTGCTACTGCCGTGAAGGGCGCCCGCTCGTTGCTCATTGCTTCGTAATGCGTCGCGCGAGCGTGAGGTCGTGCTTGCCGGGGCCATAGGCATCTGGGAGAAGACCGACGAGGCGATAGCCAATTTGGAGGAAGAAGCCTGCGGGATGATCGGCGTGGCAAGCAAAATCCGCCAAAAGGCGTGGCGCGTTCGCAGTGACATCTACATTGTAGAGATTTGTCCGCCCCCGTGTATCGCCAACCGTCGCCAGCATCGTGACACAGCCGCTGGCGCGCATTCGTTCCTCGGCAGCCATTACAAGGGTATGGCCGACGCCCTGCCGCCGCCGCGTAGGATGCACGGCGACCAGTTTGATCTCCGCCGAAACTTGCCCGCGGAAGTGTTCCATGCGCAGCCAACCAATTGGTGTGCCGTCGCCGTCCCGCGCGATGAGGCTGCGGTCTTCCGGCGCGAACTGCACGACATCCGCGAGCGCCTGTGTCACATCGCCCGCGTAGATCGCCGGTAAGGCGATGACGAGCAAATCCGCGACACCGCGCAGGAGCGCGGCATCTTCCTGGCTGAGCGGATCAACCGTGTACAGGGCGGTACGCGTCGTCACGAGGCGATCCCGGAGACGGAGACCGGTGTGCCGGAGCTGAGGCTAAAGTCACTCGCGGCGTTTCCTCGCCGCAGGGCGATCTCCAGATAACCATGACTGCCGACCAGGGCGAGCGGTTGGCCCTCAGCGACCATGCCGTAGGTCGGCGCGAACGGAAGCGCGGTGAGGCTCCCACACGCAATCATCACACCGGGAGCGCCGGGCGGCGGCAAAAGATGTGCGGGAATATTGGTGACGCAGTTGCCGAAACTATCCACGTAAATGATCTCACCCCGGATCGCTCCTGCCGTCTGCTCATACGCCGGCAATGTCAGCCGGACAGGATTGTCGAGCGGGTCGCCAAGGTGGGAGAGATGCGTCCCGTTCACGAGATGCGCGGCGGCGGGCGCGAAAATGTCTCGCCCGTGAAAGGTCGTGGAGATGTCGCGCGCACGCCAGTAATCCGGGTTCGTCAGCACGACCCCGCGCCAACTCAGACCCTCGCGCTCGGCAGTAGCGAGGACATGACTGAATAGACCGTTGTCCGGCCCGACGAAATACTGACCGTCCACTTCGAGCGCGATCGGGCGACGATCCGTGCCGACACCGGGGTCCACGACGACGACATGCGCGGTGCCATCCGGGTACATTCGCCACAGATCGGCGATCACAAACGCCGCCTGAATGATCGAGTGGCGGCTAATCGCGTGGGTCACGTCCACAATGGTCACCCGCAGTGCGGTGCGGAGGATCATTCCCTTCATCTGCGCGACGTAGCTATCCCGCGAGCCGAAATCCGTTGTCAGTGTGACAATGCCACCGGCGTGCATCGCAAAACCCTTCTCTCACGTCTGGCGGATGAGTGCGGCGTGGTGTTGGAGTATCGCATGGAGCGGATGGCAGGTGCAACGAAGCGGTTCGGAGTTCGGAGTTCAAGGAGGGAGAGAGCAACTGACTCCTGCTCCAAGCCTCGGACCTCGAACTCCGAACTACGTCTTGATGTTGAGGATAAGCGAAACGCTGCCTGTACGCATCTCGCGAATATGCTGGATCGTGCCAAAGATGCGCTGACCATCCCGTGTTTCCAGCATCACCGTCTCGCCGATGACATAGGAGCGCTGCGGCTCGGAGACAAAGCACCGGCCCCGCAGTGGCCGCAATGTGTCGCCCTCGGTCGAGGGAGTTTCCTGACGGTATAAGCGATAGATGACATCGCTGTCGCGCGGTGCGATTGCCTGTATCCCCTGCACATCCCAGAGGACTCCCGCGATGCCATCGAGTTCTGTGCCACCCACAACGAGGCCTTCCTGTATCACGTCTTGCAGCCTGGCACCATTTCTGCTTGCGCGTCGGTAATCCATTGGTGTCCCATCATATTCGTGATGCAATTGTGCGTTCAATCATCTGGTTCAACCAGTAACATCAATTCCCCGATTCGTTCATCTGTATAAACGGGAATGCGCGACAATTTGTGATGCGGAGTCCGAAAATAGCGTTAGCGTAGCGAAGGGGGGAGGTAAGCAAGCAAACGCGGCCCCGCTGTCGGTGCCGCGTCGTGCGTCGTGCGCTCTGTGCTGGCTG
>JBBSFO010000452.1:0-4728 GCA_038238655.1 Thermomicrobiales bacterium
CGACGATCCTCACCGGCCACGACGACCCGGCCCGCGCCTTGCGCGAGGTCTGGCGATCACACATGCGCTTCATCTGCGTGACGGATGGCCCGCACGGCTGCTGGTACACGCAAGACGGCAGGGAGGTATCTTTCGTTCCCGCCTGGCCCGCCGAGGAGGTGGACGGCACGGGCGCAGGCGACGCCTTCCTGTCCGGCTTGCTCGCCGCGATGCACGGCCACGGCTGGGCCGCGCCACTGATGGACGATGACATCCGCTTCGCCTCCGCCGTCGCCGCCGTCTGCGTCACCCGCTGGGGCGCGCAAGCCTCCCTTCCCACTCGCGCCGAAGTCGAGGCGTTCATGCAGCAAAAAGGATAAGCAACCTCTGGGTCACGTCGAAAAAATGGTATGATATACTCTTTGTATCCGCCGTATATACGGCGGATACAAAGGGGAGATGTATCATGATCGCGCAAAAACTCCGCAAATCCGGAAACAGTTACATCGTCACGATTCCGCGTGAAGAAGTAGAGCGACAGGGTCTCATAGAAGGCGAGATGGTCGTCATTGAGGTGCGTGCTGCCGAAATTCGGCCGAAACTTCGACCGGACCTGCGTGCGCTTGCAGAGAAAAGTTGGCAGCGACACGAAACGGCATATCGCAAACTCGCGGACAAGTAGCGGTGACTGCGTACCTCACCGTCACCGATATTCTCGGGCTTCACGAGTTCATTATGTCCAAGACAGGCTATCTTCCCGCGCCATTGCGTGATGAAGAAGGCCTTGAATCTGCCGTGATGCGCGCCCAAACAGCGGCGTACTACGAAGACGCCGATCTGATCCGTCAGGCGGCGATCCTGGCGGTCGGCATCTCGCAGGCGCAAGCATTTGCGGATGGCAACAAACGCACGGCCTTGATCGCGATGGACACCTTCATTGAAGAGAATGGCTCATTGTTCGTTGGTGACGATCTTATGGTTCTGGAACACCTTATACGGATTGCTGAAGAGATTGACGATCGTGACGAGGCGACAGATTGCTTCGAGGCGTGGCTACGCAATAATGTGAGGAGTTAACTCGATGATTGTCGAAACGCTCGACGTAGACGCCGCGACGCTCGAAGCGCGGACGGGGTGGGCGATCAAGCCGGAAGGGGCATGCAAGGGGGATCGTTGCGTGCCGCTGCCCACGCGTGACGGCGACGCGATTGATGTGCGCGTGCTCGCCGAACGGCTCGGCATGCCGCTGGTCGAGGACGCGGCGAACAATCTCTGGGCCCTCGGGCCGGAGGCGGGCGGGCGGGCACTGACGAGTGTCGAAGCGCCCGATCTTGTGCTGCCGGATGTGGACGGCAACCCGTTCCGTCTGCGGTCACTGCGCGGAAAGAAGGTGCTGCTCGTCGCCTGGGCGTCGTGGTGAGGGTGCCGGTTCGATCTGCCCGTGTGGCAGACGCTGCGCGCCGAACTCTTTCCGCTTGGCCTGGAGATCGTCACGGTCGCGCTCGATCTGGACGCCGAGGCCGCGCGCCCGTGGATCGTTGCGGCGCACCCCGAACACCCGTCGCTGATTGACCGGGCGCATGTCGTGGACGAGTTGTTCGGCATCGTCAATGTGCCGAGCGGCGTCTGGATCAACGAGGAGGGCGTCATCGTCCGCCCGCCGGAGACCGCCTATCCGCGCCGCCCCGCCGGGCTTGATCGCCCGATCCCGGCGAAGGCGAGTGCAGAACAGATCGTGCGGATCACGACGGTGAAGGCGCTACGCATTGATGCGGAGACCTATATCGCCGCCCTACGTGACTGGGTGCAGCAAGGCGCGGCGAGCCGGTATGCACTTGCTCCCGATGAGGTGCTCCGCCGCAGCCAGCCGCGCGCAATCGCGGAAGCGACCGCCGCAGCGCACTTCGAACTCGGCCAGCATCTCCATCGCCTCGGCCGCACTGATGATGCCATCCCGCACTTCCGTGCCGCGCACCTCCTCCAACCGGCGAACTGGACGTATAAGCGCCAAGCATGGAGCCTCGTTGATCCGGCGCAAGGCCCGAACGCCGTCTACGAAGGCGACTGGCTCACGGATGTCCAGAAAATCGGCGCAGAGAACTATTACCCGGCGCTCGATATGGAGCAATAAGCAACGAGCAATGAGGCGAATGGAGAAACTGGGTATAAAGCATCGCCACCATTTAGCCAATCCAGTTGCCGCTGCTCGGTGTATTGGCAGAGTGCTATACTGCTGCGTGGGAATGACCGTCCGACAGCGATCAGGGCAGGAAATGAACGAAACGACCACGAGCGCGCCCGCCACGACCTACGACGACATCACAACGAATGTCCTTTCCCTCGGCACGGGGAAGGGAGCTGCGACCGCCGGGCGTGTACCGCCGGGCCTCGTCATCGCGGGGCTGTTCTTTAGCGACCGTGCTATCTTCCGGCGTGTCGAACGCGGCGTGACGCATCTGCCGTCCGATCCGAATCGGGGCGCGGCAGAGGTCGTTGTGCTGGACGCCGGGCCGGATCTCGCGCGCGTTTCGGCGGGCGTCGCGTGGCTGGAACCGGAGAGCGGTGCCTGGACGGTCGTCCTTGGCGAATCGCTCGCGCCCCGGATGGATATTGATCTCTGGCTTTCCGAGCGGGGCGAAGCGGGCGCGGCGATTGCCATTGATGGCCCGCGCGGTATCTCCCGCCTGTTCGGCGACAAGTTCACCGCAATCCGTGCCCCGATCACCGAGGCGGTGTCGTTCGATGATCTGCTCGGCGATCCGACGCTGCCGGATGCGCTGCGTGCCTTGCGCGAGGGCATCCGCCGCCGCCGCGTGACACCTACGGACGAGGCCGAGACGCGCACCGTCACGCCGCAAAGCACGAGCCTGAACGAACCCGGCTCCGGTCTGACGCCGGACGACCCCGCCGTCGCCCTGCCACAGTTTCGCTTCATCTTCACCGAAGCCGAGGAGTTCAAGCGCGTCCGCGCCGCCCTCGAAGAACCCGCCCCCGACACGCACGACCTCTATGGCGAAGCGCTGGTCATTCCAGTGCTGAGTGCTGAGGAAAAAGTGCTGAGTACGGGGATTGACGATCAGCACTCAGCACTCAGCACTCAGCACTCCGACGACCCTGAGGTCGTCGTCGTAGGGGCGATGGCGTGGCGGCGGGTTTCGACGGGGTGGACGCTCGTGATCGGGCGGGTACGGACGCGGTCGTCGCTCGTGGATCAGTGGCTGGACGATGGCGACGGGGATCAGCGGACGCGCGTTCTGCTAGCGACGGTCAACAAGCGCGGCAGCACCGAGCAGCCCGTCGCGATTGATCTGCTCTGCCGCGTGACCGACCTGCGCCCCGGAATGCACGACGCGGACGAATCCTTTCCCCCCTTCGCCACCGATCAGGAACCCGTCGTCACCCTCGTCCGCACCGCCGCCTTGCACCTCGCGGAGGCGAGTAACGAGTAACGAGTAACGAGTAGCGAGTACCAAGTGGCGTGGCCCTCGTTACTCGTTACTGACAAGTGACCGGAGGGAGCCGTTGCTCTTCCATAGCACGACTGCATTCCAGATCGGCGGGCTGGCCGTCAAGTGGTACGGCCTGTTTATCATGTCGGGCGTGATCGCCGCGACGCTGCTTGCCTATCGCCTCGCACCGACCAAAGGCGACGATCCGGAGCATATCTGGGGGCTGCTGCCGTACCTCGTCGTCTTCGGCATCGTCGGCGCGCGGATTGCCTACGGCGTCGTGCGGCACGATCAGTTCGACAGCCCCATCGAACTGATCACTCGATTCCGCACGGGCGGCATCGCGATTCAAGGCGCAATCGGCGGGGCGTGTCTCGCCGGATGGGTCTATTGCCGCGCCAAAGGGATCCGTTTCCTCCGCTGGGCGGACATCATTGCGCCCGGATTGTCGCTCGCGCAGGGGATGGGTCGCTGGGGCAACTACGCGAACCAGGAGGAGTTCGGTCGCCCGACGACGCTGCCGTGGGGCATCTCGATCTCGCCCGACCGCTTGCAGGCGAAGTGCGAAGCGAGCGGCGGCGCGGACTGCTTCGCCCCGACGCAGCACTTCCACCCCGCATTCCTCTACGAATCCATCGCGGATGTCGCCATTGCGCTCGTGCTCGTCTTTCTGTTCACGCGAGTGATGGTGCCGAAGCGGTGGCGGGACGGCGATATCTTCGGCATCTATGCGATCCTCTATGGTGTGACGCGCCTGTTCACGGAGTCCATCCGGGTGGATCGCGCGCACATCGGCCCGTTGCCCGGCGCCTATTGGGCCTCGTTCCTGTTTATCCTGATCGGCCTGTTTATGATCCTGCGCAACCGGCGGCTCCCCTCCCCGAATTACGCACTCCCCTCGCCGCCGAGCGACCTCGAAACGACGGCCGCCGCTGTCCCCGCTGCCGCTGCTGCCGTCGCTGCGAGTCGTCGGTCAGAACGATCAAGCGATGAAGATGACAATGATGAAGATAACGATACTGCTCCCAAGCCTGGCATCACACGCTTCCGTACGGGCTACCGCCGCAGTCTATCGCGCGAGAATGGTACGATCCCCGCCGCGCCCGCGAACCTTCGATCCACCGATGACAATGATGACGGCGCGTTGAGCTGAACAAAGACGGGAAGTGAGCAGGGATTGCCCTGAACCGATGGTGGCGGGGGGGTCGGGGCCGCACCGGGAGCACGATTGCCGCGGGATTCCCCCCCCCCCCCCCGGGGCTGTGGGGGGGTGGTATATATACTTGGGGCGGGGGGATCC
>JBBSFO010000453.1:0-4728 GCA_038238655.1 Thermomicrobiales bacterium
ATGGGTAATCTTTCAGCGATGGCAGGCTTCCAGCCTGAGAATAACAGGCTGGAAGCCTGCCACCACCGGGACTGTGCTCCCCCTTCCCCGGTGGGGAAAGGGGCTGGGGGTTAGGGCGAACACAGTATCTTGGCGGTTCAATTTCCGGTTGTCCCGCCATGCGCGAGGTCATCGTGAGTGAAGATCGGATCATGCATCTAGGTGCGGCGGACATGACACTCGCATTGCAGGCCGAACTGGATCGCATGTTCGCGGCGACCTTTCGGGGCGGGGGTCAGCCCGGGCGCGTCTGGGCACCCGTGATGTATCATTTCCTCCTGATGCGCGGCGCGACGATCATCGGGCATGTCGGCGTCCACCGGCGCGATGTCGTGGTGGGCGGTCGGTTGTGGGCGGTGGCGGGGATTGCCAAGGTGGGCGTCGTGGCCGAACTGCGCGGGCACGGCCTCGGCACGCGCCTGCTCGCCTTCGCGGACGACACCCTCCGCGCCGGGGGTCGGGACGATCTTGGCCTGCTCGTCACGAGCGAAAACCGCCTCGGCTACTATGGTCGTCTCGGCTGGGAGCGGATCGGAGGTCCCATCTATTACGAGGATCGTGGCGAAACCAGAGCCGAAACCTTCCCCGTCCTCCTCCTGCCCTTGCGCGCCAGCAAAGCGAGCCTCGCGTCCTGGTACGACGGCCCAATCGCCCTCGCCGGGCCGCTCTGGTGACGGCAGGCGGTGCGACAGCCGCCAGTCATGCTTCTGCGATCCCTGCGGCGGCATAGATCGCAAACGTGAATCCGCGGTCGTAGTCTCGCGAGGAATCCGCGACTTCGATCACTATCGGGGTGTCGGCAGCGGTCGGTATTGCCTGATAGTTCCGGTCATAAATGATCGCGATGTCCGGTTGTGGCTGGCTATTGTCGGACAGCTGGATCGGGTTCCGGGCGCTCACTATGACATCATCGGCGAGAAGTCGGCTCAGGAGCCGGGTGAGGCGATTGACGCACTGCATATGCCGGATGCCAATCGGGCTCATCTCGATGATCTCACCCGCGACTAATTCAACTCGATCCTCCTCATGGAGGATGCCAGAAACGGCCATCTGCTCGTACTCATCCACCGTGAATCGTCGCCGTGGCATCGCCATCGCTATGAAATCGCCCCCGGTCGTATTGCTTCATCCGCCAGTTTGGAGGAGAGGATACCGCAACGCCCCGCGTGAGCGGTCATCTATGCTTCCGGCGGCTGGGCGCAGGGAAGGGTAAAGATGAAGGTGCTGCCCGTGCCGACGGCGGATTCTACCCAGATCTGACCGCCGTGCGCTTCAATCAGGCCCTTGGTGATATAGAGGCCGAGGCCCAACCCTTGCACGCCCCGAATGAGCGCGCCCTCCGCACGGTAGAAGCGGTTGAACAACTGCGGCAGCGCGTCCGGGATGATGCCGATACCCTGATCGCGCAACGAAACGCGCGCCTCGTAGCCGCGATCCTCGACGCGCAGGAAGATATCGCCACCGTCCGGGGAGTATTTGATCGCATTGGAAAGTAGGTTCAGCATCACCTGCGCCAGTCGGTCGCTGTCCCACCAGCCCACCAGCGGCTGATCGGGCAGTTCCGCGAGCAATCGGTGCCCCTTGACCAGCGCCCGTGCCTGCTCGACGGAGCGGCGTGCCAGGGCGACAAGGTCCACCTCGGAGCGGTTCAGTTTCAACCGTCGTGAGTCCAGCCGCGCCACATCGCGCAGATCGTCTACCAGCCGTTCCAGCAGATTGGCCTGGCTGACGATCACCTCCATGCCGCGTCCGTCGTACTTCGCGCGCCGCTGCATCAGTTGCGCGTATCCCTTCAGGGAGGTGAGCGGGTTGCGGAGTTCGTGGGTGATCATCGAGATGAAATCGCGCTGCATCTGCTCTTGCTCGCGGCGGGCGGAAATATCTCGCCAGGTGCCGAGGTAGACGGCGCCGGTCGGCAGCGAAACCGTTGTCAGATACCCCTCGACCGGCACGATCGTGCCATCCTTGCGCCGCCATTCGGACTCGCCGCGCCACATGCCCGTTGCCTCGAAATCTCCGTGGGACTGTCGCGCCCGCTCCGGATCGGCGGAAAGCTCACCAACCTGCATCTGCCGCAACTCCGCGACAGAATAACCGGAGAGCGCCGTGAAAGCGGGATTCGCGTCGAGATACTGGCCGCTGGGGCTGAGGACAACGACCGTATCCCCGACCCCATCGAAGAGCGCCCGGAACCGTGCTTCGGAGTCCTGCGCCTCATGAAAAAGCCGGGCGTTGTCTACGGCGACTGCGGCGCGGCGGGCCAGTTCCTCGGCGAGTGCGAGGTCGGCGGTGCCATACTGTCGGCCCGATTCTGCCGCGATCAAGGAAAGCGCGCCGAGCGCAGTGTCCCGCGCGATCAGCGGGACGATCATCACAGAACGCATGCCGAGTTCCCTAAGGACACGCAGATGCTCCTCGTCGCGCGCGCCGGCGACGATCATTGCGTCCGTGATTTCCGGCACGATCACGGATTGCCGCGAGCGGATGACCCCCGGTATCCCGCCGACCTCGGCCGGGTCAGGCGGGTGGCGTTGCCGGAGTCCCTGCGCCATCGCCACCTTCGCGGGATCAACATGGGCAACTGCAACGGGGCGAAACGTATCGTCCTCGATCAGTTCGACGGCGCACCAATCCGCGATGTGTGGGACGGCGAGTTGGGCGACGCGCTGCAAGGTGACCTCGTAATCGAGCGAACTGGCGAGCAGCGCACTTGCCTGCGCCAGGAAGCGCTGCGCTTCCTCGCTCGCCCGCAGCGCTTCCTCGGCCCGCCGACTTTCGGTGATGTCGCGAAAGATGTTGACCGCAAATTGTACGTTCCCTTGCGCGTCGAAGACTGGCGTCGCCTGGACGATACTCCAATGCTCCTCACCAGTCGCGCGGGAGCGAGAGCGGAGGATCATTTCGGACGATTGCTCGCCATGCAGCGCCCGTCGGCCCGGAAACTGCGCGACATCAATTGGCCTCCCCGAAGCATCCGTAATGTCGAACTTTGCACGCGTTTCATCGGCCGTTGCCGCCATCAACGCGGTGGCGGACGCGTAGCCGCTCGATCGCGCGGCGGCATCGTTGGCGTAGGCGATCGTGCCGCTCGCCTGCTGCACGGTGATACCGTCGGTGACGCCGCCGAGGACAGCCACGAGTTGATCCCGCGATTGTCGCAGTCCCTCCTCCGCCCGCATCCGCGCGCCACTCAAAATACTCGTCAGGAGGCCGATGGTGATAAAGAGCGACACTTGGAACGCGCTGCGCGCATCGCTCACTGAAAAGGAATAGCTCGGTGTGAGGAAAAAATAGACGCTCGCAACTGCGCCAATCAGTGTTGCAACGGCCCCCGGCCCCAACCCGCCATACCAGGCGCTGCCGATGACGACCGCAAAGTAGAGCAGGAATGGCGTCGCACCGAACAGTCCATGGAAAAAGTGCGAGAGGAGTATCGCAATCAGGCTGGCGAAGATTGCCAGCCCATAGCGACTCGTCGGCGCATGTGCCGATTGACTCCGTGGCAGATTGAGCAACCTGCCGTTGCGCTGTCGCACATCAGCCCCCGATACACCACGCGGACGATACCGTCTGGTCGCACGTTCAGCCCATTGGCATCGGTCTGCCGAACCCCATGCTGCTTTTCGCGCCGCCAGTATACCCCAGTCGGCAAGGGGTTGGCAGTCGAAGGCAGGCAGTGATGGGTCGCAGTGTATTGAACCGTTCTTTCTGACACCTGCCCCGCCATTGACGCGCCCCGCACGCCATGTGAGACTTTCGCAATGAACCGCACACCGATCGTCTACAGTGACCATTACCTCGATCATCACACTGGTCCGCACCCGGAGACGGAGCGACGCCTTGTGGCGATCATCGAGCGTCTCGAAACGGAAGGGTTGCTCGCCGATCGTCCGCTCCTCGCGCCCGCAAACGCCCCGCGCGCGGCGATCACGCGGGTACACGAGGCGGCATATGTGGAGTCATTGGAGCGTTTCTGTGCGGCGGGTGGCGGGTGGCTCGAACCGAGCACCGTCGTTTCGGCGGAGTCATTCGATGTCGCGCTGCTCGCCGCTGGCGGTGCGATCCGTGCCGTCAATGCCGTACTCACAGGTGAGGCGAAGCGCGCCTTCGCGCTTGTCCGCCCTCCCGGTCATCACGCGACCGCCGAAACAGGAATGGGCTTCTGCCTCTTCAACAACGTCGCCATCGCCGCGCAGCACGCGCGGGATCGCTACGGCCTCGAACGCATCGCGATCATTGACTGGGATGTCCACCACGGCAACGGCACGAACGACATCTTTTACGCAGACCCGCAGACGCTCTTCGTTTCGGTGCATGAATACCCGCTCTACCCGATGAGCGGCCTGGCGACGGAGCGCGGGGCGGGCGCGGGGGAGGGATATACCCTCAATATCCCACTCCCAACGCGCTCCGGCGACGCGGAGTACCTGCGTGTCTTCGATAACCTGATCGGCCCGCTCGTCCGCACATACCGGCCCGAACTGATCTTCATTTCCGCCGGATACGACGCCTCCGAGGACGATCCGCTCGCCGGGATGCTCGTCACGGATGATGGCTTTCGGCAGATGGCCGCGCGCGTCGTCGCGTGGGCCGACGAGTGCTGTGACGGGCGCATCGTCGCCCTGCTCGAAGGCGGCTACGACCTTGCCGCCCTCGCGCGGGGCGTCGCGGTTACGCTCCGCGTGCTGG
>JBBSFO010000454.1:0-4724 GCA_038238655.1 Thermomicrobiales bacterium
GTCTTCCATTCGTCGGAGTATCCATCGCGCCTCGTCTTGCCGGTGATCCCAGTCGCATAGGGTTGGTTTATCAGCGCGGACACCGACGTGTTTGACGCTCATCTGTTGCGTCCGAGGATGAATACGAATCTTGTGTACACAATATACTCAACTCACCCAATGCCCACAACGTATGCCCAATAATCGTGTACTATCATGCTCCAACGCGGCACACAGTTTTTATCACACTCAAGGGAGAGGGATCATATGGCGATTCGCATTGTCACCGGGGGTATCGCGCAAGAGACGAACACTTTTCAGTGGGAGCCGACGAGCCTGGGCGATTTCCAGAAGGGGTCGAGCGGCATCGTGCGCGGCGAGGAGATCATCGCGATGGAGGGGACGGGCACGATCTACGGCGGCATCGTCGCGGAGGCGAAGCGGCAGGGCGTCGAATTGATCCCGACGACTTACGGCCACGCCGTACCGGGCGGGCGCGTTTCGCGCGAGGCATTCGAGACGATGCGCGACGAAATTCTGGCGGGTATCCGGGCCGCATTGCCAGTGGACGGCGTGCTGCTCGGCATCCATGGTGCGATGGCATTGGAGCATAACGACGACGGCGAAGGACCACTGATCACGGCAGTCCGCGAACTTGTCGGGCCAGACGTGCCGATTGTCGCACCGCTCGACCTGCACACCAATCTTTCCGAGGAGATGATGGGCGAGGCGACCGCTTTCGTCGGCTACAAGGAGTACCCGCATATTGACACGCCGGAGACGGGCGCGCGGGCGATGCAAATCCTCATCGCGACGATCAAGGGCGAGATCGTGCCGACGATGGCGCACGTCACGTTGCCGCTGATCGCGCCGAACCAGTCCATGGTGACGACGTGGCAATCACCGCTCAAAAAGGCGATTGACCGGGCGCGGGAGATTGAGCGCGAGCCGGGCGTCGTCGCGGCGACTGTGCTCGGCGGATTCCCCTTCTCCGATGTGCCATTCGCGAGCGTCGCGACGATTGTCGTGACAAATAACGACGTCGCGCTCGCGAAGCGTTACGCGAATGAACTGGCGAGCATCTGCTGGGAGTTGCGCGCCGACTTCACAATTCACCCGACACCCGTGGACGCCGCGATTGCTGAGGCAATGGCGGGCGGGCCGGGTAGCGTCTACGTGCTCGCGGATATTTCCGATTCGGGCGCGAGCGGCACGGCGGGCGATGGGACGGCGGTGCTGAAGGGGCTAATCGCCGCGAAAGCGCGCTCGGCGTCAGTCGCGCAAATCATGGATCGGGAGGCGGTCGCCGCCTGCATCGCGGCAGGTGTCGGCAGCACCGTCACGCTCAGCGTTGGCGGCAAACACGACCAATTGCACGGCGAGCCGGTAGAAGTGACGGGAATGGTGCGGCTGATCCACGAGGGCCGCTTCCCGATTGCCGGGCCGATGGGCGCGGGCACCTTCGCCAGCCGAGGAACAACCGTCGTGTTGGAGATTGACGGGCCGGGCGGTATCGAATTGCAACTCACCGAACTGCGCGGCCACCCGCACGATCTCAACTTCTTCCGCGCCTTCGGCATCGAGCCGACCGAGCGGCGCATTCTCGTCCTCAAAAGCGCCGCCCACTTCCGCGCCGCGTTTGAGCCAATCGCGACGAAGGTGATCGAAGTCGAAGCGCCCGGCATCAGCAGCCCGAACCTCCACGGCTTCCCATACCAACGCCTCCGCCGCCCGGTCTACCCGCTCGACCCTGATGTGCAGTGGGCTCCCCAAGGGGAATCGTAGGGCGAGGCCGCGTACGAATGTCCGCGTACGTACCTGTCGTCTTACGATACAAGTGACATTTCCACTTCGGTCTCGAGGGTCAGTAGTTCGGGGCCAACTGTGAGGACTGCCGCAGGTTCGATCGGTATGGTCGTTCCACCAAGGCCAAGGACGCCGCCTTTGTGTGCCGCGATCCGCATAACTTCGCCGGTGATGGGGTCAATATCTATCTGCGAAATGGTGCCCGCGAATGTGCCCGCCTTGTCAATCACTTTCAGATTCAGTACCTGGTCGAGTTCGACGAGTGT
Organism: Thermomicrobiales bacterium; assembly: GCA_038238655.1. Taxonomy (GTDB): domain Bacteria; phylum Chloroflexota; class Chloroflexia; order Thermomicrobiales; family JALYUS01; genus JALYUS01. Next base: position 2,052 of record JBBSFO010000454.1, read on the forward strand.
GCCTGCCATATCGCGCTGGACAACCTGATGGCTCGCCACCGTGATTGCATCCGCGCCGATACTCTTCACGTGGCCGAACGGGATAAAGAATGTATCGTCCTCATCGCGTATCTCAAACGCGAGCAGGTGGTGGAGATGTGGATCGAAGAGTGGTTGCGCAACGCTCCCCAGTTTGGTCCCCTCGATCAGGGAAATGACCGCCCGCCCTTTTAATGTGCTCGCATCCATTGCAAAGAACCTCCCGCTACGTCACTCCGCTTTCCATCTATTTCCGTCGCAGGAAGGCTACGCAAGAAGTATGCCGGGTGTACGTACACCCGGCATACTTCTTGCGTAGCCTTCCTGCGACGGAAATAGATGGAAAGCGGAGTGACGTAGCGGGAGGTTCTTTGCAATGGATGCGAGCACATTAAAAGGGCGGGCGGTCATTTCCCTGATCGAGGGGACCAAACTGGGGAGCGTTGCGCAACCACTCTTCGATCCACATCTCCACCACCTGCTCGCGTTTGAGATACGCGATGAGGACGATACATTCTTTATCCCGTTCGGCCACGTGAAGAGTATCGGCGCGGATGCAATCACGGTGGCGAGCCATCAGGTTGTCCAGCGCGATATGGCAGGCACACTCGTCGAACTCGACCAGGTACTGAATCTGAAAGTGATTGACAAGGCGGGCACATTCGCGGGCACCATTTCGCAGATAGATATTGACCCCATCACCGGCGAAGTTATGCGGATCGCGGCACACAAAGGCGGCGTCCTTGGCCTTGGTGGAACGACCATACCGATCGAACCTGCGGCAGTCCTCACAGTTGGCCCCGAACTACTGACCCTCGAGACCGAAGTGGAAATGTCACTTGTATCGTAAGACGACAGGTACGTACGCGGACATTCGTACGCGGCCTCGCCCTACGATTCCCCTTGGGGAGCCCACTGCACATCAGGGTCGAGCGGGTAGACCGGGCGGCGGAGGCGTTGGTATGGGAAGCCGTGGAGGTTCGGGCTGCTGATGCCGGGCGCTTCGACTTCGATCACCTTCGTCGCGATTGGCTCAAACGCGGCGCGGAAGTGGGCGGCGCTTTTGAGGACGAGAATGCGCCGCTCGGTCGGCTCGATGCCGAAGGCGCGGAAGAAGTTGAGATCGTGCGGGTGGCCGCGCAGTTCGGTGAGTTGCAATTCGATACCGCCCGGCCCGTCAATCTCCAACACGACGGTTGTTCCTCGGCTGGCGAAGGTGCCCGCGCCCATCGGCCCGGCAATCGGGAAGCGGCCCTCGTGGATCAGCCGCACCATTCCCGTCACTTCTACCGGCTCGCCGTGCAATTGGTCGTGTTTGCCGCCAACGCTGAGCGTGACGGTGCTGCCGACACCTGCCGCGATGCAGGCGGCGACCGCCTCCCGATCCATGATTTGCGCGACTGACGCCGAGCGCGCTTTCGCGGCGATTAGCCCCTTCAGCACCGCCGTCCCATCGCCCGCCGTGCCGCTCGCGCCCGAATCGGAAATATCCGCGAGCACGTAGACGCTACCCGGCCCGCCCGCCATTGCCTCAGCAATCGCGGCGTCCACGGGTGTCGGGTGAATTGTGAAGTCGGCGCGCAACTCCCAGCAGATGCTCGCCAGTTCATTCGCGTAACGCTTCGCGAGCGCGACGTCGTTATTTGTCACGACAATCGTCGCGACGCTCGCGAATGGCACATCGGAGAAGGGGAATCCGCCGAGCACAGTCGCCGCGACGACGCCCGGCTCGCGCTCAATCTCCCGCGCCCGGTCAATCGCCTTTTTGAGCGGTGATTGCCACGTCGTCACCATGGACTGGTTCGGCGCGATCAGCGGCAACGTGACGTGCGCCATCGTCGGCACGATCTCGCCCTTGATCGTCGCGATGAGGATTTGCATCGCCCGCGCGCCCGTCTCCGGCGTGTCAATATGCGGGTACTCCTTGTAGCCGACGAAAGCGGTCGCCTCGCCCATCATCTCCTCGGAAAGATTGGTGTGCAGGTCGAGCGGTGCGACAATCGGCACGTCTGGCCCGACAAGTTCGCGGACTGCCGTGATCAGTGGTCCTTCGCCGTCGTCGTTATGCTCCAATGCCATCGCACCATGGATGCCGAGCAGCACGCCGTCCACTGGCAATGCGGCCCGGATACCCGCCAGAATTTCGTCGCGCATCGTCTCGAATGCCTCGCGCGAAACGCGCCCGCCCGGTACGGCGTGGCCGTAAGTCGTCGGGATCAATTCGACGCCCTGCCGCTTCGCCTCCGCGACGATGCCGCCGTAGATCGTGCCCGTCCCCTCCATCGCGATGATCTCCTCGCCGCGCACGATGCCGCTCGACCCCTTCTGGAAATCGCCCAGGCTCGTCGGCTCCCACTGAAAAGTGTTCGTCTCTTGCGCGATACCCCCGGTGACAATGCGAATCGCCATATGATCCCTCTCCCTTGAGTGTGATAAAAACTGTGTGCCGCGTTGGAGCATGATAGTACACGATTATTGGGCATACGTTGTGGGCATTGGGTGAGTTGAGTATATTGTGTACACAAGATTCGTATTCATCCTCGGACGCAACAGATGAGCGTCAAACACGTCGGTGTCCGCGCTGATAAACCAACCCTATGCGACTGGGATCACCGGCAAGACGAGGCGCGATGGATACTCCGACGAATGGAAGAC